>CAYFJM010000030.1:0-12752 GCA_964343415.1 uncultured Vicinamibacteraceae bacterium
ACCCCGTCAGCGTAAATAAGGGAATGGAGGGCAGGTGGGGTTCAGTAGCCAGGTCGTATGCAAACAGTGGAACAGCGGCAGGATCGAAGGCATCCACCATGTACAAAAATGCAGCGGCACCGGCCAACACGGAGAAAATCGGGGCGCCCGCAATCGCCGCAAGTACCAAGAGCACGACCCATGGCCAACCAGCTGAACCATCAAAGGACTCCCACGAATGGGCAAACCAAATACCAGCAATCAGACCAAGCATCGAAACTACCCTTGGCCACACATTTCCAGCCGCCCATGCCAAACGCCACGCAATGCATCCAAAAGCAACGGGCAAAACAAGTTGAAACACCCACGATGGAATTCCGAGGGCAATCTCACGGCCAAATTCCATCTCAATCGCAACAACATCCAACGCGGCCCAAGCCAACAATGACGAAACCATGGCTCCGACTGTTGCCGAAAAGGTCCGTGCGCCCGTTCTAAACAAGCCTTCCGGAATAAAGGTGGCTGTTGCCAAAGCAATCAACTTACCGCTGCGCGCCGCGACGCATGCACCGATAAATCCCACCCATAGCGTTAAATGTTCAACAAACGGAATGGAACCAGGAATACCACCAGCCAAAAAAGGCCGTATGACAATTTCTGCCAGCGGTAACAACATCATTAGCGCCAGTGAAACCGTCGCCAGTAACTCTTCCGTCTTGTGAATCACCCCGACGGATTGCGTCTTGCTGGTTATTCGGCGGTCAACGTCAGAGTCGAACGATGATGGCATCCGAACGTGATGGTATCAGAGCGTGGATAACGAAGGTTTGCAACAGCCAAATCCACATAAAACGAACAGAAAATAACTTTCTAACGGTTACGGTATCGATTTCGGGCTTCGACGGCCGCATCATAGATATCCGCTGGAACCATACTGCCTCTCCAGGACGCCGTCAGCTTCTCTGCTTCAGATCGAAACGCTGCCACTTGAGACTGGTCAACACCAGTGACATTGAGCCCACGAGTCTGCATTTCGCGAACTGCCTCTGCATCCTGCTCAAACACCTCTACGAAGATCGACTGCTGCGTATTCGCTGCGACCTCCAGTATGGCGGCCTGATCCGCCGCATTAATACGCTGCCAAGCACGTTGACTGATCACGGTAGCCCCAAACAAAGGTGCCAGCGGTACGTCCAACATGTGTGATGTCTGTCTGTACCATTGAAACACCAGCGCGCTATATGGCGAACTAGGGTATGCATCTATCAGGCCAGTATTAAGTCCCATAAGCACGTCAGTTAAGGCTAATGGCACCGGCTGAAAACCGTTCTCCTTGTACCAATTCACGGCACCATCATCACCCGACGACGTAAAGAGCTTGGCGCGACGAAGGTCGTCGAGAGTCGCAATCGATGCATCTGAAAAAATGTGAGCCCAACCGCCATGGCCCCAATTAAGTAGCACTAAATCATTCTCAGCAAGTACGGCACGGAGACGCGGAGTTAAATCCTCCAACACCTGCACCGCTTCGGCTTCCGATTCAAAGAAAAATGGCACGCCGAAAACACTAAAAGCCTCGTCGATTTCCTGCAACCCCAGTGGTGACAGCGCAGCAACCTGAGGATTATTCATACGCATACGGCGAAGTAATGTCGCTTCGTCTCCGGACGAGGGTCGTACTTGCAAGCGAACCCGACCGTCAGTCGCCTGCTGCCATCCATTTGCCATGTCCTTGAGTGACCGATCCCAAAGAGAATTAGCAGGAAGCACACTGCCAAGTCGCAAACGTGCAGTTTGCGCCGAGAGAAGTATCGGACTAATCAGCAAGACTGAAAGAAACACCAGTCGGAACGTCTTTATCATTGGATCTCCTGGTCTACCCCAGACCCATCTTGATTGATTTCATCAAGCGGTGCAAAAAACAGGTCGTCCGTGTGGCCAAGCAACAACCGGGCCTGCTGTTGTGCCAGCGTGTTTAATAACCTATTACTGGGTTCTTCTTCAATATCAATCGCAACTGCGCTCTCCAGTAAATCAACAAATTCCTGCCTATTTTCTTCGGCAACAGATACGCCCAGAGCCATCGCCACATAGGCTCCAGCATCCAATCCCTCTGACAGTTCAACTGCACGTTCAAAATGTTCTCGTGCTTTGACGTACGAGCCTCCTAGCGCCTCACCCACGGACTCAAGAGTAATGAATGCTACATGCAAAGAACCGCGATTGTAATCTTCGTCAAGTTCGATGGCCCGGTCCAGAAGTGCTCGAGCGGTCGGTAAGTCCGCAACAAGTGACGGTTGATCGAGTCCCAAAGAAATCCCGAGCATCCATGCACCACCAAGATAGTACAAAGCCTCAACATCATCGACGTCAAACGCTGTGACTGCTGCGGAAGGTTCTCTCACCAAGCGGGCGCTCATACCAGGGTGTTCCAACTCAACAGCACGGATTCCGAAATCTCTAGCACGGAGATACATACGGAGCGCACGATTGTTCAAATCACGTGCCAATTCGTAGTCCTCCCACTCTGCAAGTGCAGCGTCATGCTGTAAAAAGGCCGTCGCGTAAAGTAAAAATCCGGTGTTTGCAAACTCTAGAGCATCACCATGCTCCGGGTCCGCGTCGATAATTGATTCAATCGTCTTTAACAAGAAAGGTAGTGCCGCTCTAACAAGTTCAGGGTCTTCTTCTGAAAGATAAACTGCAGGATTCACCAACGTGGGCATAACAGCATTGACTGCCATCGACGACAGAGAACACCCGTGACAAATGACCGTAGCAACTAGAATGGCTACGCGTACCGAGCGTCTTAAATAAGTTTTCTGAAACTTCACCACAAACCTACCCAACGCTGGATCATATCAGTCGTTTACAGCGATCGTATCCATACGATCGACGTATCATCAAGAAGACCAAATGAGTGAATTTGTCAGAATTCCAGCAGGGTGGTTCGATATGGGGTCTGAATTCGGTCAACCGGACGAACAGCCGGAACACCGCGTGTGGGTGGATACGTTCGAATTAGCTATTGACCCCGTCACACGAGCAGAATATCAACTCTACCTTGAAGCCACTCAGGCTCCTGTTCCCCGTGAGTGGGATAACCCTTTATTCAGCGGTCTAGACAAACCCGTTATCGGTGTCAGTTGGAATGACGCGTATTTGTTCTGCCTATGGCATTCATCGTGCTTTTCGACGTTCCCGGTCCGCCTCCCGACCGAAGCCGAATGGGAACGAGCCGCACGCGGACAACGCAAAGGAGAAGATTATCCTTGGGGTAAGTTAATCCCGAGCTGGATACCCAACGCTGGTGACGGTCCTCTTGATGGGCCGTGGCCAGTCACGCTTGGGCCGGCAAACGATTTCGGCGTCCGCGGAATAGCGGCTAACGTGCATGAATGGTGTGCAGATTGGCATTCCCGTAATTTCTATTCAGAGTCGCCAGCCCGCAACCCAATCGGCCCAACTTCTGGTCATCGACGAGCCTCACGAGGAGGCTCGTGGCGACATGCACGTACCATTAGCCGCGTATCAGCGCGTAGTAAACTTGCCCCCACATACCAGTACACCGACTATGGCTTCCGGTTAGCACGCGATGTCTGAATGGGATCTTGCATTAACGGTCATTCGATCTATTGCGTCAGCAGGAGGGCGAACTCTTATCGTTGGAGGTTGGGTACGTGATCGCCTACTCGATAAGCCTTCAAAAGATATCGACCTGGAAGTCTACGGATTAGCCGCTGACCAGCTACATGCAATTCTTAAAACTCTCGGGCCTGTTAACACTGTGGGCAGCAGTTTTACTGTCTACAAACTTGGCCCGCTAGATATCGCACTTCCTCGGACAGAATCTAAAACAGGTCGAGGTCATCGTGGTTTTAGTATCTCAGGCAATCCAGGTCTTTCCATCAGCGACGCATCGCGTCGTCGAGATTTCACTATCAACGCTATCGCTTGGGACCCACTTACTAACGAGTACTACGATCCTCATAATGGCCAACGCGACCTACATGAGCGCCGCCTACGAATGGTCGATCCTTTAACGTTTGGAGAAGACAGCCTCCGGGTACTGCGGGCTGTCCAGTTGTCGGCACGTCTCAACTTCGAAGTGGATGCTGACACAATCGATGTCTGTCGACAGATTCCTCTTGATGACCTACCAGCGGAAAGAATCTGGACGGAATTTCAAAAACTCTTGTTGCAAGCCGAACAGCCATCTCTGGGATTAACTCTCGCCAGAACGATTGGTGTAATAGACCGACTCTTTCCCGAATTAAAGGCACTCATAGACTGTCCTCAAGAACCTGAATGGCATCCCGAAGGTGATGTCTGGACACATAACCTTCTTGTTATCGACCAGGCTCGAAAATACCTTCACGATTTGCCCCAGCCTAAACAAGTCGCACTAATGCTTGGAGCGACTTGCCATGACTTCGGAAAACCATCAACTACCGCGAAAATTGACGGTCGGATTAGGTCTCTAAATCATGAAGCAATGGGCATCGAACCAACCACTTTGTTCTTAGACCGTCTGCAGATCTACAAACTCAGTGGCTATGACGTACGGAGCCAAGTAATTGGACTTGTAGCACACCACCTTAAACCAGGTATGTGGCATACGGCGCGTGATGGCGTAGGTGATGGTGCCTTTCGTAGACTCGCCCGCAAAGTCGATCTCGATCTCCTAGCCCGAGTTGCCACAGCAGACTGTCTCGGTCGCACCGGAACATTCGACTGCTCCGCCATGGAATGGTTTCGGTCCCGTGCCGAAGCGCTAGGTGTAGAAAATGCCCCTCCAGACCCAATGTTGATGGGCAGGCATTTGGTCGGGCTCGGCGTCACTCCAGGCCCTCAAGTTGGCAAAGTGCTGGAACAAATTTATGAACACCAACTTGATGGCCAAATAACTTCCCTTGACGAAGCAATCGCTGCCGCACAATTACTTCTCGGGATTCACTCTAGGCAATCCGGAAAACAAACTGACCAATAATTCATCCGCGATATTACCACCGCTCAATACAGCTACTGTTGCACCTTGCTGAGATAACTTCCGTGCGCCAGGCCGGAAGAGAGCTGCAGCCACCGTAGCCGCCCCACTCGGTTCCACCACGAGCTTCGCAATAGTCATCAGCCATTGTACGGCCTCTATGATTTCTTCGTCTTTCACAGTAATGACGTCATCAACAAATTCGGTAACGTGAGCAAAAGTCAAATCACCAGGACGAACCGGAAGAAGCCCGTCCGCCACACTTCGCACTCGCTCCAACGTCACCGGTTTACCAGCAGCAATCGAAGCAACCATCGCAGCGCCTCCTTCCGGCTCAACACCGACTATGCGAACACTGGGATGTATTTGCTTTACGGCTGCACCAACACCAGAAATGAGACCTCCCCCTCCAATCGGCACATAAATCGTTGAGACGTAGTCACAATCCTCTAATATCTCTAACCCAACTGTTCCCTGACCAGAGATGATCTCGGGATGGTCGAATGGCGGAATGATCGTGAAATCACGAATCATTGCTTCCGCCTCCGCTCTTTCTCTACGCGCAATTGATGTAACACCTTCAAAGATAACTTCCGCACCATACGAACGTGCTCCGTCGACTTTTACAAGAGGCGCCGTTTCCGGCATTACTACCACTGCTGGAATTTGGAGGTGGCGGGCTGCAAAAGCTACCGCCTGTGCATGATTACCAGACGAATAGGTAACAACTCCACGCCCAGGACATTCCTGTGTCATCTGCACGATTGTGTTATACGCCCCTCGAATCTTGAACGCACCAGCCACCTGAAGATTCTCACACTTCAGCATTAGTTGACACTGGGCCTTTTCAGACACATCGATCAATGGCGTACGGTGCACGATCCCTTGTATACGTTCGGCGGCAGCTCGAATCGCCTTAAGGCAAACTGTCTTCGTCATTCTCAAAACTCAATATAAGCGACACCGTATACTGAACAAATGGTCGGCCTTCACAATCAGTCAACTCTGCGTTCTGTTGCTATCACATTCTTGATCTTTTGGTTTGGAACGCCTGCAACCGCCCAACCACCACAAGAAGATATCGGACTCTACGTAATCGATCTCCAAGGTTCTTTCGTTCCGTTTAGCCGAAATGTTGAACTTGCTGAGAATAGGAAGCTTAACCCCCCAGACACGCCCGGTGCGGGAGCCGGTTATCAGATCGGTGCTCATGTCTACCCATTTCGCTGGCATGTCATTACTTTTGGCATCGGAGCCAGCTTTCATTCCTCTCTGGCAGACCAAAGACCTGGTGAAAGATCGCCAAATCCAGATGGACCAACTTTGAGAAAACGGTTCACTGCCGTAGCCCCACAACTCTCGTTCAACTTTGGTGGTCGTGATGGCTGGAGCTACCTCAGCGGCGGTATCACACCTTCTCATCTCTCGCTCTTTCCGTTAAATATAGATCCTCCGGAACAGAGAAAATCTGGAACTCTTAATTACGGTGGCGGCGTTCGCTGGTTTATTAACGATCGCGTTGCCTTTTCAATCGATCTCAGGCTGTACGCAATCAGCCCCATTGAACAGGTCGGCGACGCTCCTGGTTCTCCTCGAATGACGCAAATGACATTGAATATTGGAGCTTCATTCAGATAGAGCAGACGACAGCCACTTTTATTTTTCGAAACTTGAATTCATATTGTTCCCATGCCACGCGAAACACTGATCGATTTCTTTGAGGACCAGATTCAGTCCGAGAAGACTTTCCTCGTCTACGACGATGGTTACCGAACTAACCGTTATTCATATAACGATATTCGGTTCGCTGCAATTCACCTTGCGGACCAGTTCACATCCTACGGACTGACCGCTGGTGACAAGGTCATCATCTGGGGAGACAACCGCGCAGAATGGATTGTCTCGTTTTGGGGCTGCCTCTTGGCTCGCGTTATTTGTGTTCCGATTGACTTCCGTGCATCACCAGCATTTTTGGAACGAGTAGCGAGTTTCGTTGGCGCACAAATTGTCATTGCGGATAAGGCGCTTGATACCGACAACCTAACTTCGGTCGACGTTTGGCCGCTAGAAACACTGCTAGACGAAGTCAGTGATGATTCACAAGGACAACTAACGGCCTATAGCGATCTAGGTTCTCGAGATCTTGCCGAAATCATCTTCACCTCCGGAGCTACTTCAGAACCGAAAGGTGTAGAGATTACGCATCGGAACGTACTGGCAAACATTGTCCCTGTAGAACAAGAGATCAAAAAATATCTCAAATACGGTCGTCCGTTCTTACCACTTCGATTCTTGAACCTTCTTCCACTGAGCCACATGTTCGGTCAGGCCATGGCGACGTTTATTCCGCCAATGCTCAACAGCGTTACAGTCTTCATGCGTGGGTTCAATCCGGTCGATATTGCTCGACAAATACGTACACAGCGAGTCTCAGTTCTTGTTTGCGTACCAAAAATTCTCGACGTGCTCCGTAATTACATCGAAAGTCACATACCTGAAACCTGCGAACCAGCGACACAGACTGAACATGTTGCTAAGCGATGGTGGCGGTACCGAAAAGTCCACCGACTCTTCGGCTATAAGTTCTGGGCATTCGTAGTGGGAGCTGCTCCACTTTCTGAAGATCTCGAACGGTTTTGGTCTAAACTCGGTTTTCTTGTAATTCAAGGCTACGGCCTAACAGAAACCGCACCCATTGTGACACTCAACCACCCATTTAGAACTCGCCAAGGTTCCGTGGGAAGGCCAATTGGAGGCGTCGAAATCAAGATCGCCGAAGACGGTGAGATTCTTGTAAGAGGTGGGAATGTCACCAGTGGTTACTACAATGCGCCGAAGGAAACGGCATCCGCATTTGCAGACGGATGGTTTCACACCGGGGATATCGGCTCACTCGACCCAGATGGGCGTCTAAGCGTGCGCGGACGAAAAAAAGAAATGATTGTGACTCCGGAAGGACTAAATGTATTTCCGGAAGACGTCGAACGAACTGTAAATAGTCGTCCCGGTGTCCGAGACGTCGCAATCGTTTCGGACAATCTCAGTGGGGAAGAACGGGTTCATGCCGTACTACTTCTTGAAGACAATGCTAAGCCTGACACAATTATTCGTGACGCTAACAACTTGCTCGAAGACCATCAACGAATACGTAAGTACACCGTTTGGCCAGAGCCATCTCTACCAAGAACCGAGGGAACTCAAAAACTCAAACGACAGGCAATTAAGCAATGGGTTCAAGGCAATGTTTTGCACGACAATCAACCGCCAGCACACTCAGACACGTCAGTCGAAAGGGTATTGGCTAGATTTGCGGGCAACCGAGAACTCAACGACACCACAACGCTGGATGAACTTGGCCTGAGTTCGATCGAACGTATTGAATTGATGTTGGCACTTGAGCAAGTCTCCGGACAGCCCGTTGACGAAAATTTGTTAAACGGACTGACCACAGTCAGAAGCCTTAAGACCGCACTACAAGGCTTACAGCTAGACAGCGAGCCTCAAAAACAAATAGACGTTTTAACGACCACTGACACAATCGCTTTTCCTACATGGAGTCAAGCGCCTTTGGCAAAAATGTTTCGCAGAATAGCACTGCCCGCATTCCTTCTTCCATTAACACGACTCTTCGCCTGGCTCACTGTTGATGGCACCAACCATATCGAAAATTCCAATGGCCCAGTCCTCTTCGCCGCCAATCACCAAAGCCATTTGGATGCGCCTGTAATCTTGAGCGCACTGCCTCACAAACACCGACACGCGGTCGCCACAGCTGCCGCACTTGAATGGTTCTCGGCACACTTTTATCCTTCTCGCTTCTCTCGGTGGGCGAGAACAAAAAGTAGTCTGTCGTACAGCCTGACCGCACTATGTTTCAACATCGTCCCATTGCCACAGCGAGAAACTGGAACACGTGATGCGATGCGTTACCTTGGAACCCTGCTTTCCAGTGGTTCATCGGTTCTAATTTTTCCTGAAGGGCGTAGGTCGAAAACAACCACCATCAACCATTTTCGCCCCGGCGTTGGAATGCTCGCAGCACAACTGGAAGTCCCAGTAATCCCAGTTCGAATTGAAGGCATCAACAAAATATGGCCAGAAGGTCAAAAAGTGCCACGCTTTGGTCGTGCCCGCGTCACATTTGGACCTGCAATGCAGTTTAGTGGGTCAGATTACGAAAAGATTGCACAGCAAATAGAAGATGCAGTGAAAATACTGTAAGTATCTGTCGCGCCAGTCCAATGAATTTTGACAAACACTTCGGCGAGTCGTTGTATCCCGTTAACATTAATCAGTCCTTATAATTACTCGCTAAACTGACGCGCCAAGTCTACCCACTCGCCTTCAGGTTCAAGCTGCTGGTATGTTTTCCAGTGCGGTTTTGCATCAGCAGACAAACCCATTTTCTCGAGCGTTACAGCCAAATAAAAGTGAGCATCTGCATAGGCATTCTGAAACCGCAACGCCTCTCGATAATATTCGACCGCCTTTAAATACCGACCAAGATCATGGTGAATATTGCCTAAATTGAAGAAGGCTTCAAAACAATCGCTCTCCAATGTCAGTGCTTGTTCATATAATGCTTGTGCTTCAACCAACTGATTCTGAGCGTAATGAATATTGGCTAGGTTCACAATGGCAGGTACAAGTGATGGATCTAGAAGCAGGGCTTTTCGGTACGCAACGGCTGCTCTTTCAGAGTCAGCGTCCGGCCCTTCATCCAAGCTAGACCCCTCATGGAAAAACTGAGCCGCAAGTTTGGTTGGCGACTCTTGATCTTTGTTTATTTTCTTTGATGATTTCTGCTTGAGTTCATCAAGAAGGACAACTTTTGCTTGTTGAGACTCGCTCCGCATTGCATTGAAATCGAGTGATAGTTGCCCGTCCTGACCAGACAACACTGCGCGCACTGCTCCCCGAAAAGAAACGCCTTGACTAAGTTCTTCATATACGCGCTTAACAACCGTCACGTCTCCAAAGCTATAGTACGAATCAGAATTGGTTTGAATGACTGGTCTGATCAAATCCCATTTTCGAAGGTAGCGAAGATGTTCGTCCCTGATCAGTGGATATCGCTCTTGAATCTGCCGACGCTCATGATAAAACTTTTTTAGAGACTCTCGTGATCTTAAACCTGTAAGCCGACAAAATTCTTCTTCTGGAATAATTGAAACTGAACCAGGAGACTGTTGATTCAATTCTTCAGCTTTACGAAGCTTGTTACTTTTCTCATCAACTGATTCATCACCAACTACCAGTAGTGTGGTTCTAGCATTCACTTCCTGCTGAAAAATACCTCCCAGTCGGCCCACAAGGGCATTAGCCTCTCGTCGTCCAACCGAGGACAATTTTCCAGTAAAGGCAACGTAATGACCTCTAAAAGAAGGTATCTCGGTTTCAGGTGGGAACTGCCTAGATTGAGTAGTCATCGGATCAAAACCGTTATTTACTGTAACCGGTATTAAATAAAATTAACGCTTGTCGGCCGCTGGCCGCATGGAGCAAATTGATCATAAAGTCAACCATTAACCTCTATTGAGTCATGGCACTTACAAATACTATTCTGGCCGGCGATATTGGCGGCACAAAAACATTACTTGGTTTGTTTGCCTGTAACAATCACCGGCCAGAGCCACTCGTCATAACACGCTATTCGACGCGAGACTACAAAGATGCTCAGCACATCCTGAGAGATTTTATCTGTAAGCATGCACATGCCAAGAACATTCATGCTGCCACCCTTGGCGTCGCTGGGCCAATCCGCAATGCCTCATGCGAGTTAACAAATATTCCGTGGAAAATAGACTCGACCACTATCTCGGGTGTACTGAACATCGACTTACCAAACGTCCGTTTAATTAATGACGTTGAGGCTATGGCCTACGCGATACCAGTTTTAAATTCCGATGAGGTTACAACTCTTCAAGAAGGCAACGCAGACCCCCAGGGAAATGCCGTTTTGATCGCTCCGGGCACAGGTCTGGGTGCATCAGTACTGCTCAAGCTAAACAACAAATTTGTTTCGATCGCCAGCGAATTGGGACATACCGATTACGCCCCAAGAACCGCAAAGGAAATCCTTTTTCTCCAAACAATAATCAAGCAATTTGGGCGAGCGTCATACGAACACGTCCTATCAGGTCGAGGTTTGTCGCTACTCCATATGTTTACGCACGATGCCAAGCCCTGCGAATTTGTCAACAGCACTGAAACACCACAGGCCGATGATATTACCGCCGCAGCTATCAACAACAAATGCGGTCGCTGTGCGTGTGCCCTAGATATGTTTACTAGCACGCTTGGCTCCGAGTCAGGCAACCTCGCTCTGCGATCTCTTGCAACCGCCGGGGTCTACATTGGCGGTGGAATCGCTCCCAAGTTACTCAATCGCCTCAGGAGCCATACATTTCTAGATGCATTCCGCGCCAAAGCTCCGATGGAACATATCCTGTCTGATATTCCCATCCATGTAGTGCTCTCCGAGAGCCTTGCTTTAATCGGAGCAGCCGTCGTGAGTTCTCAACTTATCTCTAGAAACCACAATTAGTTCAATAAATCCATGAAGAACTCTTCGTTAAAGACTCCCCACAAGCTACACTCCGAGGGAACTCACAGCAGCGAGTAGCACTAGACATTTGCTAGGCAAAAAGTGAATTTTTCACACCAACTTAGAAAACGGCGCACGAAATGGTTCTTTTTTTTCATTTTATTCGTCTTTTTCAGTGAGGGCTTCGTATTCACCGGCTCGACAAATACAGGCCAACAAATTGAAATACGACGCACTCGGCAACGTGAGCAAATGGTAGAGAAACAAATCCGGCAGCGTGGCATCACAAACGAAAACGTGGTCGCCGCGATGAAATCAGTCAAACGCCATCTTTTCGTGCCACAAAATCTTGCAAACCGTGCCTACGAAGACAATCCATTACCAATTGGCTTCAATCAAACTATTTCTCAACCTTTCGTAGTCGCCTACATGACTGAGATGGCAGCATTAACGGAAGAATCTAGAGTCCTGGAAATAGGTACTGGTTCAGGCTATCAAACAGCCATACTGGCAGAGATCGTGTCAGAAGTCTTTTCAATTGAAATACTTCCAGAGCTCGCTATCCGTTCTCGCGACCTTCTTGATAACTTGGGCTATCACAACCTGACTATTAGGTCCGGCGACGGTTATCAAGGGTGGCCTGAAGAAGCTCCATTTGACGCCATTATCGTGACTGCTGCACCAAGCCACGTACCGCCTGCGCTAATCGAGCAACTGACCGTTGGAGGAAAACTCGTGATTCCGGTAGGTCAAGTTCAACAAGAAATGACCATCATCACGAAAACGGATACCGGCGCATCAACTGCCCAAACTCTTCCTGTGCGTTTCGTGCCTATGACCGGTAAGGCCCAAGAGCAGCGAACAAATCGCTAATTATTAATTCCCAGCCTGCGCGGGAGCCGATGGTTTGTGATTAGCAGCAGAAAGTTGTTCGACCGCGCGTTCCGCCACCTTCGAGAAAGCTAGTCCACCTGGCGATTCAGAATCAACACTGACTATGGGCTCACCAGTGTCACCGCCAACCCTTATCGGTGTATAGAGTGGAATTTGACCAAGGAAAGGGATGCTCAATTCCTCCGCGACCTGTGCACCACCACCCTTGCCAAACAGGTCTGACTCTTGCTCGCAACCCGGACAAACGTAATAGCTCATGTTTTCGATAACCCCAAGTGTTGGAATGTTTAGTTTTTCGTACATCGCAACCGCTCGGCGGCTATCAGCAAGCGATACATTCTGTGG
>CAYFJM010000031.1:0-12657 GCA_964343415.1 uncultured Vicinamibacteraceae bacterium
CCGACACATAAACATGATGCGTTCGAAGTTCATCGGCAAGGTGACTCCCCGTTAGTGGGTCTACCACTCGCGTATGCCGAAACTGCATGCCCTCTGGCACTCGCCCCACAAATGTAAATTCAAATAATTCACTATACGGCTGTTCGCCTAGTAACGCATCGATCTCACGGTAAACATCAAACCCTTTCTTCCAGTTAGTGCTCCAATGATGAGTAACCACACGCAATCTTTCATTCCCGTCCCAAATACGGCCACCATCACCATGAAACACCTTTCGGTCTGCTCCATTGTGAATTACAACGGGTTCGATAAACGAAAATCCATCTTTTTCATAGTCACTTTTCAACCAATTTGAAACAAAGACGGTCTGATGCGCACAATGATTAGCAAACGCAAGCCTTCGCGATCGAAAATTAGAATTCCTCGAAGTATTACTGTCGTTAACTCGCTGCACCACGATAGACCGAGCATTGATGTTCGTTAGGTAGTAAGCAACGTCGGCATCAGTAATTGATGAACTTCTAGAGTCACGACGCGGGTCTGTCAGAAGAATGATGTCGATGTCAGGATCACGTAGATTAAACAGTATGTCGTTTCCTCGTTCACTAAAATAAGAGGCGAACGCTTTACCGAACTGCATTCCGCCTCCCCAAGGACCTTCAACGAAGTGCATTCCAAGGGCTATCTTCATGGCTATCAAAAATATCGACTGCGCTTGCCACTACATCGCTTCCGCGGTCCCCAAAAAAAGGACTAATAATATTTGCGCACACAAATAATGGAGTGCCGTATTGATTGGCGAATTCAGGCAGCGTCATCTGTGCAACTAATCTGGCAAATATCCATTCTTGCTGCTAACGCCACACAACTAACACTATCGCTCGGGTAAGATCGTCACCAAGCACGATAATCTCATCGTTCTAAACGAATCTTCAAGTAACCGCCGTTCGAATTCCACACAAATCCTTCCGCAATAATATCGGTTGATATACGACGCACACTGCTTTCAACAACAACACGGGAATCATTTGTCCTATCGCAACAAAAACGTGGAACTCTTACCTTGTTAGAAACTCTTGTAGTCCAACCTATGCATAGAACCTCAGGCGAATAAGCAGCATCCTTCATTATCCAGTCGACATTTTTTCAGCAATCTGCATCATTCTTACTGAGTAGTCCACACGATATAAAAATGGCCTCGGGGTTAAAGTGTGGAGGTACTCATCTGTCGCACGTTTCGCCCCATCGAAACGCCCGTAATCATCAACGACTATGAATCCACGCTCACTAACTTTCGGATAAAGTTGTTCCAGTTCTATCTTCGTAGACTCGTAAAAATCCGTGTCGAGCCTCAAAATAGCAATGCTCGATAAATTTGAGTTTGGGAGCGTCGAAGCCACATCGCCAACATGCGTGCAAAATAGATTCGATGGGTAATTAGTTGCCTTGAAATTCTGCTTCACTTCATCGAGACTCGCAAAGCACCACTCATTCGAACCATCAGAACGCGTCCCTGATTCCCACCTATCCAGTTGATCATTGCCAGTTATTGTCGACCTGTCGAGAACACCAGGACGGGGCATCCCGGCAAATGTGTCAAATAAATGTAACGGCCGAGAATGGTCTCCGAAATGTAATGCCGCCAAAGCCATAAGCATGCTTGACCCGCCTCGATAAACTCCACACTCAACTAAAGCACCAGGCACTTGTTCGGCGGTCACATACTCAACCGCTTTAAATAGCGCATAACCTGATTCTTTCGATGTAAGCGTATAGGGACTAACAACTGACCAAATCTCATCGAATGCAGTTTCCATGTCCACATCTCTAGGCGCCTTTAACGGCTTGACTAATTTATTGGCGAGCCACTGACGTAAGGGGCCAAGGCGTCCGCCGACAATTCTCGTGTTATCCATGTTATTTCCAGAACCACCGGTTCAAGGTCATTAAGTATCAAGCCAATTCATCAGACCACCAATAGCTAATGACAGTTTAAAAACTAACAGTGCTTGAGCAACGGTCGTAGAAGACTGTCGTCTGAATTCAAGTTCATCCACAAACTCATTGACAAGTGTCTCTCAATTGCTGGCTCGACAAATTACTCGAGCATGGGTACACAAACCAATCGAGTCACGATCAGACATTCCCTGACCCTGCCTCTGCCTCTCCGGCTTGTAATGCAGTCTCTCCGTTCACCCACCTCGCTAGGCGGTCACGCCAGGTAAGAATTCGAGGCGTTGCTGGTGACAACTGTGGTTGCTTATGTCCAGCTGGTACACCCGAATCGCAAGTGCGGCACAGTCCCATATCGCGGTTACACGCAAGCAATCGTGGCCGATAATGCTCCGTTAGAAGCGGGGCATTCCAGACTTCATGAAGATCCTGCTCCATAAGATCGCCAATAACGTGCTCATATTTCCAATCGTTATTACAAAGTAACAACTGACCAAGATAATTCACATGACAACGCTCAAACGGTCGACGACAGCTTATCGGTAATGGAAAATCTAATTGCTCAGATACATCGCTCTGAAAATCTACATGGCCGGCCCAATTTCGAAGTGAGGAATAATCTTCTCTAAAAAAGTCTCGAAGTCTAATGACTCGCCACTTATGCCGACTCATTAGAGGAAGTCTCTGTCGATCATTCCAGTACCACAACGACGAATCATTTTGTACCGCCTCCAATAAAGCAGCATTCCTATCTTCTCGCTGCTCAACAGAGTCGTAGCAATTAATCAGCAACTCGTTTAGTCCCGACTCAAAATAGGTCGATATTCTATTCATGTTCTTGTCCAGGACATCGCCATTCGACTCCGCACGAAGGTATACCTGTGGCAGTCTCTTACGGAACTGACCAACTATCTCTGAAAATCTGGTGTGTAATAGGGGCTCGGACATGAGATGCAGACCGATCGTCCCAGAAAATCTAATCTGCTCTAACTGCGAAACAATCCTCTCCACAACATCCCTTTCCATCATCACTTTCGGCACAGGGTACGTTCCAGAAGGACAAAAACTACATACGCGATTGCACCAAGAAACAAGCTGGATTTCTACTTGATTAATTCGAGGGTTCTGAATCTGCCAATCAAGAATCTTTCTGCCTAGGCCACGATGAAGCATCTCTTTCCATTTTGGATAGCGACCCGGTTTCAGCAAATAATGATCTCGGCTAAGGCCAGCATCTAGCATCACGCGCTCGACTTTGTGCATAAAGCAATCCTATTTAGTAAGAACCGAGTCGTTGTTAAAACGATTATCCTGTTGCTTAAGTTCGCTGACAAAGCAAAACGATGCGTCAGCATTTTGCATTATCTGCCGGCGTAGCCAATCAATCCCGCCATAGACGATGTCCCGATCATGAAAAGGAAGAACATCTTTGTTACCCACAATTTCCATATCACCCTGCTTCCTCGGCGCAGTGTCACATGACACAACTTTAAGACCATATCGATTCGCAACTTCAAGCGTTTCATCTGTAAACACATTACCCGGAGGCGTAAAGGTGACGATCGGAACTTGAAAGTAATCCTGCAATATTTGTTGAGCTTGGCGAATATGTCGTTCCTGTTTATCGATAGACACCCATTCCCAAAACTCTCTATGGTAAGTCCGATTGCTCGACCACAGCCTGGGCTTGAATTTATTTCCTTCGAGCACACAGTGCGTCAGACCGTGATTTGCGATTTCAATTAGTTTTGAATCTACCGCTTCTTTTAATACCGATGCCTGATCAGGAAATCGATCAGGAAACGGAATTAGGACGTCTTCATTCTCTACCCACGCAGCTGTAACTGCTACTGTGAGCTTGGCGGATGAACTGGCTAGAAGATCGAAAATGCACCGCCAATCTTTTGCTGACAACTCGCGATACGGCCCCCACGCCTTAATTCCAGGAAGATACTTTAAGAATAACCAGTTGCCCGATATGGCATATCGACCGATGCCAAATCTACGACGTGAATAAACCTGGTACCGTTTCGTCGACGCGCCCACGTCGTCAAGCCGCAAGGCCAGAGACTTTCCCCAGTTATTAGGCTTCACAGAGACTGTGCCCCGATTTCGAATTCACTCATCAGTGAACTGATCTTGCGCATACACACTCTTGTTACTAATGTCACACAACTAAAAGTATTGCTCCGGTAATATCTTCGCCAGGGCACGATAATCTCGTCGCACTGAACGAATTTTCAAGTAATCGCCGTCCGACCCCACACAAATCCTTCCGCAATAATATCGGTTGATATATGACGCAAACTCCGGCGCATAATCTTCTCTCTGATATGTAGTGAAATGTTTGCGGACTCGATGCATCCCATCAGTGAACCATTTCTCAAAACCAAGCCAAGCTGGCATAAACCCCCAGATAACTTCAAGTGGGGTCCCCGCGTAGGGCAAATCGAGTACGTCGTACATCTGGTAATGATCAAGACGATCGCTTAGGCATTCAAGAAACGACCGACTCATAAAATGAGAGACCGCACATCCGAACCACTCTGGGGTCTCCACTCGATGATACGCAACTCCACCCTCCCGCTCCGTTTGCACGACCGACGACACCGGCCAACGTTTCCCTTGCACGAATACACGCGGGACACTTGGCTCTTTCACATCTCCACAGCACCAATGCAGTCGCATTCTTACTAAGGATCGAAGCGCGTCTATCCGTCCTGGAAGACTTCGCAGCGCCACTGCCAGCATCCTCGCTACAGAACCATCTTGCTCGTACAGACGTCCAGATAATTGTTGAATTCTGGCGCGACTCTTCCATGCCGTTTCTGTGTAGGACAATAAATCAGGAACATGATTTTGAGTTTCTGCAGCATAATCCGATCGCCAATGATCACAAATAGTTCTAAATTCTTGATCGCGACAAAAGATCTCTAAAGCCTCACAAATCATTCGATCATGAAAACGATCATGATGCGTTGGATTCTTACTTCGTGTGTTGTAGCTAACAAATTGCTTCTTAGGAATTCGGCGCTTTTCATGCCCGGAGGTGATGAAGTCGGCGCCTTGGCGTTTTGCGAACGCTAATACGGAGGAAAGGAAATTGGGACGCGCCAATAACATCCCTTCCCCCACAAACAACGTGTAGTCGTAGTCACGCCATCTATTGTCCCGAATAAACTTGTACCAGGCACCGGAGTCAAGAGTATGGTCATTCTCATATTCAAGGTAATGCACTCGACGACCATTTAAGACGCAAACCTCTTCGACCCGTTCGTCATAAGCACTAAGTTGAATATTTGCACCGCTTGTCTTCGCAACCATTCGATACTCGTCGTATCCTGATAAATCACGCTCACCATTTCCCTTATTGAAAACGATAAACACATCAGCATCTTCATAGTCCTGAAGAGCGATCGTGACAAGGGTAGACATCACAAGCCACGGTTTGTGGTGTACACAAATAACGATGGCTAATTTATGTGCCATGCGAACTAGTTCGTTTCGTCTGATCGGTCTTCATGGCCTTGATACCAGGCCAGGGCAACCGACACCAACTCCACCCAAATAATGCCATGGTCTTCAGACTGATACGCCCGGCACGCAAAGCTTTACCCAGGTGCCACCGAGCAGACGTCATATCTTGGCCATTCCTGAGGAGAAGTTCTCCATATCGAGCATGAACGATTGCTCGCAAATCAAACCCCGAAAGAAACTTCTGAAAATCTCCGTCCACCGATTCAAGTAAGCGGTACGAATCTTCGCCGCTATTCCGTCTCTCAACAGCAAATGCCAGAGCAATTGAACTCAACATTAATTGATCAGTCCGTCTATTACTGTAAACACCTTCCGGATTCAAGCGCCACTCATACAGAATGTCTGAAACATTATCGATGCCAAACTGTTCGGTGAGTCTGAGCCACAAATCAAAATCTTGCGAAACGGTAAATGCGAGCCGATACCCGCCGACAGCTAAAACGGATGCGCGACGCATCATCATCGATCCGTGAACTGGTGTACTTCGCATTGACAGTAAAGAATCTCGAATCGTACCCGTTCCCTGTTCGCTCACAATAGTGTTTATCCGCCGACCACTATGGTCGATTACAACGGTGCTTGAACCCACCGCCGCTATATCTGGATGAGAGTCAAGAAATGCAGTTTGAAGTGCAAACCGATTCGGCCTTGATCGGTCGTCCGAGTCCTGTCGTGCCAAGTAACGGCCGCGCGCTTCACCAGTTGCCCGAATCAAAGACTTCGTCAAACCGCTACGTCGTTGACGGCACAGCCTGATTCGAGAATCGGTCTGGACTAACGTGTCTACGAGCGATACAGTGTCATCATCTGAACCGTCGTCAACAAGTATTAACTCAAAATCTTCATATGTTTGATCAAGAACGCTCTGTACAGACTCTTCAATGTAACGCTCGTCATTGTGAACCGCCAAAATGACACTCACAATAGGCGTCATCTAATGACTGACTCCGTCCGGATAATCCTCTCAATAATTCGTATCTCTTGCTCAACAGCTGCACGTAGAGAATGATGCTTCTCGATATATCGAACTGCCTCCTGCCCAAGCCGTTGTCGGAGAACGACATCCCCAAGCACCACTTGAATCGCATTACGAATTTCTTCGATTGATAGACCACACAAATAACCGTTTCGGTTGTGCGTCACTACGCCAGTGATTCCGGGGCTTTTTGTCGCGATAACCGGCACACCACATGCCATAGCTTCTAGTAACGCCTTTGGAGTCCCTTCGTATATTGAAGGCATTACGAGTGCTTCGTTTTGATTAAGCAAGCTCGGTAATTGTTCGTGTGCAACCGTGCCCAAGAAGTCCACACTTAAATTCAACCGGTTGACCTCGTCTTCGAGATGAGAGCGAAGCGACCCGTCACCAACGACGGTCAAATGCACGGACTCTAATCCAACAAGTGCGTTTAACAGCGCCATGGGATTCTTCTGCTCCTCTAAACGTCCCACAAACACCAATCGGCCGGGCTTGCTGATTACCGCTTGTGGTGGTTTAAATCGTTCAAGGTCAACATAATTACCAACAGTAGTAATCGAACGCGCCTTAAATAGATGACGCCTCTCTACTGCACGCGCGTCTTCAGCCGACGACACAATAATCGCATCGGCCGATCTTAGAAGTAATCGCTCTAAGCTTGTGGACAGCCATCGCCGAATATAACCGGCACCCAGTCTCTCAACAAATTCTGACCAAATGTACCCGCACCGAACCAGTAATTTACCGCCAAAACACACCTTCGCTACAAGTGCACACCACCCGCCATTAATCTGGTTCGTCTTAAAAATCGTCACATTTTTCAAGGCTGCACGGTGAAGGCACGGAGCCAATACGCTGTAGACGTTTGGGGGCAATGACCACCGATTCGACAAAATTTCTATTGAAGAAAGATCCTTACGATAGCGACTTTCATCTGCATCGCCATAGGTGACAAAACAAACACGGCCAATCTGTTTTGAGAGTTGACGATAAAAGGCCATCTCACGTTCCAAGAGACCCGCTCTGTCCCATGCTTCAAGCGACATGCCACGAGTAAAAAACACAGCCATCTCAATCCGAGAAACGCCTGCTTCGTGATCACTATGCGTTGTCATCAACGAAAATATTCTCCAAACGACTTGGCCCATAACACCAGCTCATAAACATCTAATTGGAAACTCACAAAGGATGCTCGTTACAGCAACTTGGGTCACCATGATCTTCTCAACTGACACAACTCGCCGATCGCCATACTCGGAGTATTCAGCTGGTCTTATGTACCTAAATGCGATCACGGCGATAACAATTTGTTCTTTGCCGTCTATGCTGTCTTAAGACACGTGACCTCTGACACCACTATTCATTGAACAATTCTTCAAACGATATTGTTCGAACCCCGTCAATGGATGGCGCCGCCCATCGAAATGGATCATGTACCCGCGTAAACTCGATGTGCTCGTAATCAAACAGTGCCTTGATATTTTCAAACTCGTACGGTGGCCTCAGATAATATTGGGTGTTGCGAACATAGTTGGCATTAAAGACATGCTTCGTTCGCCAAAAATATCCTCTAAAATGCAACATCGTCTTAAAGCAATACGGCGCTGCATACTCAAAAGATCCCAACATCGACATGTCCATTCCAAAGAAAAACACTTCTTTGAATCCCATATAGCTCAATAACGGATAGAGCCCTATCGCAGCCGAATTAACAAACTGCACGTTCCGAAGCGTTAAATACGCCCCTGAGTCATCCGGGTTGTAATAGCGTTCTAAATCGAAATCTTCTGCTTCCTGTGCCTGGTCGTATAGATGTAAACGTTCAGAATCAAGTAATCCGGGGAAGTGTGCAGTCAGCAACTGCCTATTCGCAATGATTTTCACCTCATCACCCAGCTCACCTAACAGATCAAATGGAGAACCGGGCATATATGCCTCTGACTTCCACTTGAATCTCTTGTGCGGCCCTCTAGCCGGGGCCCAAGATTCAAAATAGTCAGAAAAATTCGTCTGCATGTCATAAAGAATTGGATAGTGTCTTTTTTTCAGGAACCACTTCGGTTCTACCCCAGCCATAAATGCTCGAAGGACGAAATTATGCAAAGAGTTTCCGTGGCATTTCTCCGGAAAAATCATTGTGTAATAGTCTGGCTGTATTCCCCGAGTCGAAAACCATTTGGTCAATGCTTGAGCTTCAAGAAAAATAACGAAGCCTTTCTCTCGAAGACTCTGAAAATCAAATTCTCTTTCATACAGCGAAGGACCACCAAAAATTACTGCGGCCCGATCATTGCGGTGAAGATTTTTGAGGGCTTTCATTTTGAATTAACAATTTAAGGATTCGTGTTTCGCCAAACGCCAACGGAAACCATTGCAATACGCACAGACACATTGTCGTGCTACATATTCTGTCTGGCCCACTGTCCACCGTTACCTATTCTTCTATCGAAGTAATCAACAACCGTGTGGTCAATGTAGTGTTTGGAGCATTAGGAACAAATGTCTGCACGCAGTCATATCATGACTCGTCAGAATCATCTTGAATGTCTGACTCAATCCATCTTTCACTCAGCATTACAGATGTGCATGACCACCTAATCCTCATACCTTGCATCCGTACGTTTCATCCAAAAGCGCCAACGAATAACAACGAAGTACGTACCGGTCAAACAAATACATTTTTCCTGGATAATTCCATTTACGAACCAAATCATCGATGTCGATAACCGAAGATACTAATGTCGACATCCGTAAAGTATCAATGATCTCATCCCGAAATAGCTCTACGAAATTTTTTCGGTCCCATTCAAATCCAACTTTCTGTTTTCTTAGTGTCACTTCTGCGGGAATGACATCCGGAATACTTCGACGTAATGCATACTTCCACAATGAATCACGCACTTTATCTGTCAAACCTAAATTGAGATACTTGAGTAAGCGTCTGTCCAACAAAGGGCTCCTCAATTCAACCGACGCCTGCATGGAGTTCTGATCGCCAGCCCACAACCACACAGGAAGGACTCCCTTCTCGATATCGCGCAGTTGAATACTTCTTAATCCTTTCATCCCTGCACCCCCGAACCGATCATTCTGCACTTGACAATACCCACTAGCTATACTGCGATTTGCCTCAACTGCATGAAATGAAAAGTTTTGCTCGAGTAGTCGGTTTACGTACAATTCTCTAACAACAGGTCTCACCCATTCATTCGTATTCAGCACGAATGATTTGAGCGTTTCGGCACACTGGTTTCTAACTGAAATTGATCCTCGACGAGCGGATCGGTACGAATTTAACGCGTTCATAAACCTTCCAGAATATAGTAGCGACAAGAAATGACTCGTTCGATAATCTCTATAGTAGCCACTAAATATCTCGTCACCTCCGGTACCGTCCAGCACGACTCGGACACCATCGTCGGCCATCCGGCGAAAGGCATAAAATGCACCATTGGTTATACCACCAACTTTGATCGGCGTTTCATACTGCCTGACCATCTCTCGAAAGTTGATAATTTCCTCTCGACCATCAAACGATGCGTCAATGATGTTAAGAGGCACGTCCAACGCTTTTGCCACGGTTCTGGCATAGGGAAAGTCCTGGCTCGCAGCTGTTTTAACTGTATAAAAACTAATGTCATCTCGACATCGCTCTTGACTTCGACTGGCATATGCCGCCACTACCGTTGAATCGATTCCGCCAGATACCAACACAGCCGTTGGAACATCAGACCGCAGGCGCACATCCACAGCAGATTGAATATCCTCGACCAAATCAACCGCATCGCATGGCGTATGTTGCGCTAATGACAATAGATTAGTTTTTCTCTGTGTCTCTACTGTCTTATCTCGGGTACTAAAAGTTAACCACTCGCCTGGTTCGACAGTTGCTATATCACGATAAAACGTCCGCCCGCGATCAAGTACAGGAAGATGGTCGCGGAACAAGTATGCTGCGACATAATCAGGATCAACCGACCGACTCGAACAGCCTAATGACGAAAAGATAGATTTGAATTCTGATGCGGCAATGAAATCACTCGTTGACTTGTAGTAAAAGAGTGGTTTTTTACCATATTCATCTCTGGACATGTGTATCAAGTCGTTTGAAATGTCATAAAAAACAAATGCCCACATACCATTTAGTTTTTTGATCGCGTCGGATCCCCAACACATCAATGCCTTGAAAAGGACTTCTGTATCGCCGGTGCTCTGACAACTAACACCGACCCCTTCTAATTCGCTACGTATTTCTCGATAGTTATAGATACATCCATTAAATGCCAGTGCATATTCGTTTCTGTCTGACAACATCGGTTGGCTACTCGCACTTGTTAGATCGAGGATCGACAACCGGCTATGTCCAATAACCGTCCTCACTCCTCTATCGAACACCGCGGACTTCTGCCTCACATCACGTTCATGGACTGAACCATCAGAACCCCGCCAAATTATTCGTTGGTCATCAGGTCCCCTATGTTCCTGACTGCGCATCGCGGCCACGAATTGCCGTAAATTTATTTCGTTGTCACTTGAGCGAAAAAGAATGCCGCACATATATCAGTTGAAATGTAATGTGAATGACGTGAAGGTTTGACACGGTAACATGATCAAACCAAATCGACGAGCATAAATAGTGGGGGAAATCTACAAGCTGGCCTTGGTCGCCAGACAATAATTTACAGAATCACAGCCTATGAGTTTGAGACGAATCCAAATAATCCGTGCTTGGTAAAACCCCCAATGCACAATGGCTTAAGTGGTGACATTACTAAAGCAGCGTAAAGACAAGATATCGATATTTCGATTCGAAGCAAGAACAAACACATCGCTCGAATTTCGATCAAAAAACAGAGTGTCATACCTTTCCATGTCGATATGGTGACACGATAACTCACCATTTTTCAGCAAACGTTTATATTCTGGGGACCGTCTCGTCGTCCGGAACCCTCCTACCAAATAGCAATTAAATCCCGCATCAGTCAAAGCCCTTATGATGCTGCGCCGTGTGTGACCGGGCGAGTACTGCGCAAGCATTTCTTCAGGATGAATCTCAAGTAACACGTAATCCAGACAATTCGCGAGTATGCGTGATGCACCCGCTAATACCTTTCCCTCGGCTCCACGAACATCGATTTTAAGCACTGTTGGAGAAATGGCTTCCTGTTCACATAAACCGTCGAGTGTTTGACTTCGATGTCTGATCCCATCACGAAGAATACTCTCCCGCCGTGCCACCTCATTCCGTTCAAGATCAGCAAACCCTTTCAGATGAGCCTCATCCGCAACAGACTCCATATAGACTGTCAGTAACTCTTCCTGATCACTAAGGACTGCATTTAGCACCGTCACGTTCTTGTAGCCATTCTCACCAATTGATCGACGAATATTTTGACAATGGTCCCTGTTGCTTTCAATGGCGTAAACAGGCGACCGATCAGCTTTATACGCAGCCGCGTAGCAAGCGTAATACCCCGCATAGGCTCCAATATCAACAAAGACGGGTTCTTGTTTTTGATCTAATATCGACTGCAAGCATGTGACCATGGCAAGTTCATAGACATCGCCAGTACGGTTCATGTTCAAATAAGTATTGCGGCCGGCTGCACTCAGTTCAGCTGAGAGCCACAAACTAAAACCTACATTGCCAATAGACAATTCAACTGAACAATCAGTTTGTCGATCTGCGTTTAGCACATCAGAAATACAGTCTCCGACAATACGAAGATACTTAATCGGAACAAACGGCAATACTTTCTTTACAAGGCCGATTATTTCTTTACCAAACATTAGAGCGACAATCCGGAAGACCGCTGCTTTCGCTTACCAACAACTAATATCATTCTTTTATTGCTACCCACGCGGCGAAGTTCATCCACCTCCAAAAGCAATCGATCTTTCGAAAGCCTGCCATCCGTAACAAATCCTCATTCCACGACGCGGTTACTGGTACAAGGGCCCCCTCAAGTGAAAGTCGTTTTCGCTCGATTTGTTCCATGCTGTAACCATTCTTGAGCTTGAGCTTGTAGTATTCATCGACCATGAGACTGTCTATCTCTGAAGTACATCCCAAAACCTTTTCGACTAAGATAAACGCACCGCCATTAATTGTGTGGTCGTAAACATTCGTTAGCACCTGCTGTCGACACTCTAATGGTAGGAACTGTAGTGTCAGGACGGATGTCGTT
>CAYFJM010000032.1:0-12598 GCA_964343415.1 uncultured Vicinamibacteraceae bacterium
CGAGACGTCCTTCTTCGGCACCGGTTGCACGAAGCGCAGCTGAAAATGTTTGTGTGTTTGTCGATCTGCTTTCTTGGTGAGAAAGTGGAATGCGATTGATAGTGTCGTTGTCTGAACGGTGCGCCTCAAGTTCCCACCCGTCAGCATTTCGGACAAGCCACAGTTCATGTGTCGGTGGGACCGGTGCCGGGTCTCCCTCTTCTCGTGGCGGTGGTGGTGATGCTTCTGGGTCGGTTGCCAGCGATCCAATTCGAAGTGCGCGGTGCCCAGCCAGTACGCCGACACGCACCGTGGACCCAGGGGTACCGGCCAGTAGCTGTTGGTGTGCCGGGGTGTTGTCCAACAGATCTGGCGAGTACTCGACGCTAACAGCTTTATTGTCGAGGGTCATCAGCACGTGGATAAGCCCGTCAGCTTCGTTACTTGGTTCAGGTGCTTGGGCGATGGTAAGCGTTGGAATTAGAGAGAACGAGAAAATCAGGAGAAAAGATCGAAGTCGCATACAGAAAAAGTGAGGGCGGAACCGTAACCAGTTCCGCCCTCAAGAATATTCATTTACCCGTGGTCGTAACTAGTTGTTATTGTCAGTGGTTGCTTCGTGATCCTCAAGTTCCACGTAACTGAGGAAGCCAAGAGCCATTTCATCGTTTGTTCGTTCGCCATAACCCACTGAGAGATTTGAATCAAAGCCTCTGTTTACACCGCGTTCTTCGGTGTTGTCGTACCAGAAATCAGCTTCGATGCGGGTGCCTTTTGGGAGTAATTTTGGCTCCTTGTACTTGTAAGTCACCTGCCAGGCTTGGTCGTAATTTGGAACGTCAAGAAGTAATTCTTCTGTGCCGTCAGGATAAAACGCGGTATAGCGAGAAGCTTTTGCTCTGTGATGCGCATGTGGCCAGAGCGTTACCAGTAATGTGTCTTTTTTAAGTACGCGCGACGATCCAATTCGATAATTGGGGTGATTTGGTGGAATTTCAAAACCGCGGTTGTAGAGCGAGTCATTTTTAACCTGATGGCGCGGTGGTTCTTTTGAAACAAAGAAGCCAATTTCAGATTGTACGGTTGTCGCTGATCCTGCAACCGGTTCCTTGTTGTAGTGCATGTTGTAGGAAAGCATCGAACCTTTTTCAAGTAAGACACCGAACCCGTCTGGCAACATTCCAGTTTCACCGCCTTCGGCAACACAACTGAGTAAGGTGCTTCCTGCGATATCAGTGCCGTCACCTTCAACCGCAGTGCCATCTTCATGTACTTGTGCGCTCGGCGGAATAGTTGATGAGCACATGTGGTGTGTGATGCTGTTGTCGCCGGTTCGAAATTCCCAGCCTCGCACCCATGTATCTTCTGGCAGCTCTTCTTCTGTGAGCTTTTTGTAAAACACGATGTTGAGGTCAAAAACGTCGTCCTCAACGACATACGGATCCATCTTGATAACAAAATCAGGTTTGCCGTAGGTCCAACCGTCGTTTAAATTTTCGGCCCACTGTTTTGCTGGTGGTGCGTCGGCAGTGTCACCTGCAGGGGCACCAGCATCAACCCAATTGACAATGGTTGAAATTTCATCAGCGGTGAGACCACGTTCGTTCTCGAACACACCTTTTGGTGCGGTGGCGAACCAGGGTGGCATTTCCTTTGATTCAACTTTTCGTGCGATGGAACGTGCCCACGGTCGAGTCTCTTTGTAATTCATGAAAGACATTGGGGCGACAAGACCACTAATGTTCGCTCCGGACTCACGATGACAAGACTGGCAATTCTCCTGAATAATCGGAAGAACGTCTTTGTAATACGTCAGATTATCTTCGGCTTCGTTACCGGCATAGCTTGGTGCAGCAATCGCTGCCGTTAGTACAAAAGCCAGGCCGAACACAAATAATTGCTTCGTCGTCATCGAAATCTCCTTAAGTGACCATACGTTGACACACGTAAACACAATACAGTCATTGTGTTTATACCACAGGGGGTTGAGAGTCCGAAAGAAATATGTTTTCAAAGGGTTAGCGCGATGTTTGGCAGAAATGGCAGATTGTCGAGGGCGCGTTTCTTCTAGCAGGCGTTGAGTCCTAATTCAGGCACGTCCAAGGAGGAAAAGTTGTTTCTTTTTCTGATTGTCCTATATTTAACAGACATATGTATGTTAAATTGTTCTTTCGATGGGGCGAACACCGGTTGGGCTCACGAGGGAGAAGGTTTTCAAATTTGTTCGACGGCGTCTGTTGTCCGGTCAACCGCCAACCGTACGCGAGGTACAGAAGGCGTTTGGGTTTCGCGCAGTGCAGACTGCTAGGCAGCATCTTGAACAATTGGTTGGAGACGGCCGGTTAACTGCTGATCGCAACAAAGCCAGAGGGTATCGGCTGGCCGAATCAGCATTTGGTCGTAAAACACGACTTGTGCCGGTGCTAGGCCGAGTGCCAGCGGGCGTATTGCAAGAGGCGATTGAGGATCCTGACGGATATGTGACGGCAGAGACACCGGAAATTTCAGGAGAGGTGTTTGCCCTTCGTGTTCAGGGCGAGAGCATGACCGGCGCAGGCATTTTCCCAGGTGATCTCGTAATCGTGCATCGACAACCGACCGCGCAAAGTGGTGACATTGTGGTGGCCCTTGTTGAAAATGAGGCCACAGTCAAAACATTCAAGCAGTGTAACGACCGTGTCGAACTTCATCCCTCGAATCCTGTATTTGATCCGATCATTCTCGATGCCGCAGTCGTTGTCATTCTTGGCAAGGTAATTGAGGTTCGCCGAACCCTTTCTTGAGGTGAGCCTGAGTGAGTCAATGTCCAAAATACAACTAGGTGCAGTCGTTTCCGCGTCGCAGAGTTGGTTGCAACGTAGTCAAAGGATGTTGTCGTCTGCAGACAAAAAAGAATGGACCGCTGCTGCGCTTGGAGGCTGTTTGGCAGAGTTGTCAGGCGGTCGCGATGCTCCATTGCTTACGGTTGCTTTTGGGTTGGTACATCAGGTGCAGCAGCAAGGGGAACCGGCAGCGTGGATTTCGTCGACCGAAAACATTTTTTTCCCGCCCGACGTTGCTGATGGGGGGATTGACCTTGCAGCGTTACCAGTTATTCGACTTGCTTCTCTCCAGCAACGACTGACTGCAATTGAACAACTTGTGTGTTCTGGTGCTTTTGGCTTGGTAGTAGCCGATTTAGAAGAGTGTGTTGATTTGCCGCTAGCCGTGCAGGCTCGTCTAGCCGAGCAGGCCTTGGCACAGAACACGCTGGTCCTTTGTTTGACGGCAAAGACCGACCAGCAGCGATCTCTTGGTTCTCTTGTGGCGATACGTGCGCAGGCACGACGCATTCAAGATCGAGAGGGGCGTTTTAGATGCCAAGTGCATGCACTAAAAGATAAACGGTATGGGCCAGGTTGGGTTGACGAGGAATGGTGTTGTGGACCGAGTGGCGTGCGTTGAAGTACCAGCCTTTCCCCTCCAGTGTTTACTAAAACAGCATCCTGATTGGGCGGGCGAACCGGTTGTTGTCGTAGACCGTAATAAACCGCAGGGTGTGATTCGGTGGGTCAATAAACAGGCGCGGACAGCACGCATCCATGTGGGTATGCGCTATAGCGCTGGCTCATCGCTTGTACCGACACTGCATGCTGGTGAAGTTTCAGGGGTCACCATTGCCCAAGGTGTGGCACGGGTGTCTGAGGTGTTGCACTGTTTTAGCCCAGAGATCGAGCCATGTTCTAAGGAATCAGGAGTGTTCTGGTTGAACGCCTCCGGACTCTCAAGTCTTTATCCGTCACTTCGACGATGGGCGAACGACATTAGGAAGGCATTGATGGAAATCGGGTTCAGATCTTCAGTGGCTGTTGGTTTTAGTCGATTTGGTACCTATGCAATTGTGAAGGAAGTCACAGTAGATCGTGGAGTCTCGGTCGTTCGTGATCAGCCCAGCGAACGATCATTAGTAGAGCAAGTCGGAATAAATCGATTGGGCCTTGACTCCTCTTTACGTGACAGTCTCTACAAGCTTGGCATCCGTACAGTACGTGCCTTTCTGGAGTTGCCATCGACTGGTGTGCGTCGTCGTTTCGGTGTAGAGGCCGAGCAATTACACCAACAGGCATCAGGTGATCTCCTGATCCCACTGCAACCGTTGCGTATCAAAGAACCACTTGTCCAGCACCTGGTTCTCGATGATCCAGAGACTGACACGTCGCGATTATATTTTTTGATTAAAAGGCTTCTTGACCGACTGCTCATGACGATTGTGGCGCGTCACGAGACGCTTGTCGAACTACTTATTTACTTGTACCTCGATCGTGCTGATTGCTTGGTTGAATGCATTCGTCCGGCTGAGCCGACCGTCAACAGTGTGCAATTGACGAATCTGATCCGGCTTCGGGTTGAATCTATTTCATTTCCATCAGGTGTCAATGGGATTCGAATTGCTGCGAAGACAGGTCGACCCAAGCTGTTGCAGCAAGGATTGTTTGTTGATCGTCCGCGGCGTGACTTTCGACAGGCGAACCGTGCCCTTGCCCGTATCCGAGCGCGGTACGGTGCTGACGCGGTGGTACGAGCACACCCCGTAGAAGCACATTTACCGGAAGCATGCTACACGTGGAAGTTACTTGACACGGTTATCCCCCCGTCTCCAGTGAATTTCGTATGTCGCCCGATGGTTCGACGCATTCATGCGGTTTCGCCAGAGGTGTTATTTCAGCCATGTTCTAAGTCAAACGGATCGCTATTACGCAATGGTGTTGTAGGGCAGATCGCTCAGGTCGCTGGACCATATCTCGTCTCAGGTGGGTGGTGGCACTCGTTAGTACACCGAGAGTATTACTTTGCGCAGATATGTAATGGCGAATTGCTCTGGATTTACTACGACCGACCACGGCGTCAATGGCGTTGGCAAGGGCAAGTGGAGTGAGGTGCCGGTGTGTCGTACGTACCGCTTTGGTGCAAGAGCAATTTTTCATTTCTTGAAGGTGCCAGCCACCCAGAAGAACTCGTTGAACAGGCCCACGCGCACGGACTTCGGTCACTGGCGTTGACTGATCGCGATGGGATTTATGGGGTGGTGCGGGCATATGTAAAAGCACAGGAATTAGGTGTACATCTCATCATTGGTGCTGAGGTTACGGTTAGCGATCCGGTATGTTCTTCTACGTGCATTTTTCTTGCTCTCAACAGCACCGGGTACACAAACCTATGTCGCCTCCTTACGGGAGGGCGACTGCGGAGCCCAAAGGGTCAATCAAGTGTGACGTGGTCCGAAATATTCAATCGGTCGGACGGACTCATGGCACTTTGGGGCGGAGATCGGAGTGCGCTGGTTTGTTCTGGTAGCACCGAGATAGAGAAACAATCGTTACACAGGGTTATTTCACAGATGCGCGACGCGTTTGGCGACCGTCTATATGCAATTGTGTGCCGACATCGTCGAATTGAAGAGGCACAGCAGGAAACGTGTCTTCGACGTCACGCAGAGCGTGCTGACATACCGCTGGTCGCTGCGAATGAAGTGCTGTATCACACACCAACCAGACGGAACTTACACGATGTTGTCACGTGCATTCGGCATGGTGTCACGCTTGCCACAGCCGGTCGATGCACTAAGCCGAATGCAGAACATGATCTGAAGACACCACGAATGATGACGCAGTTATTCGCTGATGAGCCAAGGCTTCTTGAACGAACGAGAGAGCTCGCAGCGCGCTGTGCATTTACCCTCTCAGAAATCAGGTATCGCTACCCCTCTGAATACTTGCCAGATGGGAAAACTTCGTCAACGTGGCTCAGAGAATTAACACTCGTTGGCGCAGCCGAACGATTTCGTGGGGCGGTGCCACGCAATATTCGTCAACAAATAGATAGAGAACTCTGTTTAATCGACGAACTTGATTACGGTGGATATTTTCTGACGATGTGGGAAATCGTCCAGTACTGTCGGCAGGAAGACATCCTTTGTCAGGGGCGTGGCTCGGCCGCCAACTCGGTGGTTTGTTATTGCCTTGGCATTACAGCCGTCGACCCGACTCGAGTGGAATTACTATTTGAGCGATTTCTTTCTCGTGAACGGCATGAACCTCCTGATATTGACCTTGACATCATGCATGGACGTCGCGAAGAGGTCATCCAATATGTCTACAAAAAATACGGGCGTTCACATGCTGCGATGGTGGCAAATGTTGTTCGTTATCGTCCACGATCAGCGGTGAGAGATGTCGGAAAAGTACTCGGGATGTCAACGGTCTTGATTGAGCGCTTGGCAAAAATGCAAGCGCATAGTCCCGATCAGGTCACGTCGGCTTTGTCTTGTAATGCGCTTAAGTCCTCTTCGTTACGCCACGATCAATTTTTACAACTAACGGCCGATCTTGAAAATTTTCCACGACATCTTTCTATTCACCCCGGCGGATTTCTGCTTGGCCATAAACCTGTTCACGATTTGGTGCCAGTTGAGAATGCAACGATGGTCGGTCGCACCGTCATTCAATGGGATAAAAGCGATCTTGAGGCGTTGGGATTGTTCAAGGTTGATTTACTTGGACTGGGAGCACTGACTCAACTTGATCTGGCGTTTCGACTGCTGCAGACCCACTATGGGTGCCAGTTGTCGCTGGATCGTATTCCGCAAGATGATCCGGAGACCTACGATCAGATTTGTCGTTCAGATACGGTCGGTGTTTTCCAGATAGAGAGTCGTGCGCAAATGGCGATGCTTCCTAGGTTGCGTCCACGGCACTATTACGATCTGGTCATTGAGGTGAGTATCGTTAGGCCTGGGCCCATTACTGGCGATATGGTACATCCGTTTCTTCGGCGTCGAAATGGCGAAGAACCCGTTGTGTATCCACATAGCTGTTTGGAGCCGGTCTTGCGGAAAACATTGGGCGTGCCGTTGTTTCAGGAACAAGTCATGAAGTTGGCAGTTGTTGCTGCTGACTACACCCCCGGCGAAGCTGATCAATTACGACGTGACATGGCCGCATGGTATCGAAGTGGACGGATTGAGCGTCACCAGGAACGATTAGTCACGCGCATGATGGCCAAAGGCATTACAAAGAAATTTGCTGAACGGGTATTCGAGCAGATTCGCGGGTTTGGCGAGTATGGGTTTCCTGAAAGCCATGCAGCCAGTTTTGCGCTGATTGCGTATGCGACAGCGTGGCTACGGTGCCACTACCCTGATGTATTTGTCTGTGCATTACTGAACGCGCAACCTATGGGGTTTTACAGTCCCGCGACGATCGTTGAGGATGCGATCCGCCACGGAGTGGAGATTTACCCTATTGACGTGACAGTTAGTGAGTGGGACTGCACGCTTGAATCAAGTTCGCTCAACAAAACACAGCGGCGGTTTGGAATCCGTATGGGACTTCGATATGTAAAAGATTTGTCAAGAGATCGGGATTGGCAGCGGATTACGGCAGCACGTGCGGAACGACCATTTACGACGATGACAGATTTTGCACATCGCACGGGACTTGATGATCGCAGGCTTCGAAGGTTAGCAGAGGTCGGCGCCTTTTCTGCATTTGAAGCAGATCGACGGTCGGCGTTGTGGCAGATGCAAGGGGTTGGAACATCCAGGGACATGTCGTTGCCAATGTCGGCCGAGGACCGGGTGCCAGTGTTTCGTTCGTTGAGTAACTTTCAAACGATTAATTGGGATTATCAATTTAGCGGTCATAGCACTCACGGGCATCCGCTTGAACCGTTACGTGAAATGTTAATGGCTCAAGGTTTACCCAACGTAGAGAGAGTTTTACAGATGCGAGACGGTCAGCGTGTGAATTTTGCGGGCATCGTTATCTGCCGACAACGGCCGAGCACGGCGTCAGGTGTCACGTTCATGACGCTGGAAGATGAAAGTGGGTTTCTAAATGTGGTGATCTGGAAGCAAGTGTTTGAGGACCATGTTGTTTTGGTCAAGACCGCATCATTTCTCGGTGTGAGTGGAAAGTTACAGATTGAATCGCAAGTTGCCCATTTGGTCGCGGAACAATTTTGGTTACCTGAACTGAAGGTACATCCCGAAAGCGGTGGCAGTCGAGACTTTCACTAGTGCTTTAAGGGTGACGCCATGCAAGACGTGTTCTATCCATCAGTACATCATTCCTTAGAAGTAGGTCGACAAACCTGGACGACTTACCGGTTGTCTGTGTTTTTGATCCACTCAAAATTTTGCCACTGGCGAAATTCGGATCGGCGTGTTCTTTTAAAGACGGCACGAGTATCGGAATAGGTTTCAAACTGTACTTGTACCCAAGTGTCATCGAGTACAGGGCGGCGGTCAACTGAACCTCGGGCATGGTTGATGGTGCCAAGCATCCCCCACCACAGCCGAACTTTGTCAATTAGCTCAAACTCGACTCGTGCAGCTTCGTATGTTTCACGGTCGATCCAAACCGTACCTCTGGCTTTGTTCAAGGCATAGTCAATACGGCGTCGAACAGGAAGGTCGTCCGAGCGTGGATGGAATGAGACGCGATAGGTTGGACGATTTCGGTAAAGTTCCTCTTGTTCCAGGACAAAGACATATCGTTCGGCTAGTTCCTGATTGAAACGAATCGCCTCTTCGTCATCTGCCGCTTCCGTGCGTAATCGTTGGAGTTCTTTCCGAAAAGTTGTGAGGCGTTCTTGTTCCCACCGTTGTTCCTCGTCACTGAGTGGTCGGTCGCCGACGGTCAGTCGCCGCTCAAACGGCACTCCGTCAATAGGTTCGACTTCGTAGTCACCCTGGTCCTCTTCGCTGATGTTGCCCTGTCCATCAAATCGCTTAATATGCTTAAACATCTGCGAACGATATTGCGCCGCAAAGTTGTGTTCTTCGTTTTCCGTTGCTCGTTCAAGTGCTTTGAAAATAATCTCTCGCGCGGCTTGATCTGAGTTACTTGGTTGTCCGGTCGCCGCATGTGCCACAATTGCCCCTAGGAGAGTGATTCCCAGAAGAACCCGGCACGACCTCCAAATCAGCATGCTTTATTGTCTCTGATATGGCATTGGTTGAGAACTTTTTGGAAGAGTGGGTAACGCACCAGAGTTCTTGGTCCATTTGTGGTAACAGGATCGAGAGTTTCCGCTATTCGGTATCCGTGGTGCCCGCTTCGTGATTTGTCGACACGTTTGATGCGACAGAACTGGTTGAAATTATTGCGTCTTGAAGAGGACACGTCTAATTCGCTATCCTGCTCTTTCTGTTGTGGCGTAGGAGCCACATTTATGGGATTAAAACGCCCATTGTGTCCTTAAAAATGACTGAAACCGTGAGCGGTGACAAAATCGGGTTTGACGCAGCTTCGTCGATGATTGAGGCCAAAGGTCTCTCCAAGTATTTTGGTCCGTTTGTTGCGGTGAACAACATTTCATTTGCTATTCCAGAGGGGCAGGTTGTTGCGTTTCTTGGTCCGAATGGTGCTGGTAAGACCACGATGATGCGTATGCTGACAGGCTACTTAGCTCCAAGCGACGGCGAAGCTGCGATCGCTGGGTGTGATGTGCGTCAGGATCGGATTACTGCATCAAGGAGACTAGGCTATTTGCCAGAGAATGGCCCGATGTATCCCGACATGACACCATTTGATCTTTTAAGGTTTTTTGGTGAGGCGAGGGAGATGGCACCGTCACTCATGAAAGATCGTATTGAGGCGGTTACTGATCTTTGTGCGTTGGAACTTGTTCTTGAAAAACCCATTGGTAAATTATCAAAAGGGTACCGCCAGCGTGTAGGTATGGCGCAGGCATTGCTACACGATCCCGACGTCTTAATTATGGATGAACCGACGGCCGGCCTGGACCCCAATCAAATCCGTCAATTTCGGAACAACATCCAGCGGCTTGGACGGACAAAAACGGTGCTGGTTTCGACACATATCTTGCATGAGGCTGATGCGATTGCGGATAGGGTTCTTCTTGTTAATAGTGGTCAGCTGGTGTTCGACGGTACTATTAATGAGCTTAAAGAAGATGGTTCATTGGAGGAACCTTTTTATCGGCTTACAGCGGGTGGTGTTACTCAAGAAGAAGTAGACAGCCGGCCATCCGATAGCGTTACCGACGGAGTGGAAGGGTAAATGGTAGGGTCATCGAGTGTAAATACGGCGGTTGTCAAGGCAATTGCACGCCGAGATCTTCGGATGTATTTCAGTAGTCCAAGTGGCTATGTGTTTATTACGCTGTTTATTTTTATGAGCGCGGCAGCTGCGTTCTGGCAGGACAGATTTTTTCTCCAAAATCTCGCCAACCTTGACCAGTTAAACATCGTGTTTCCTTTTCTTCTCGTGTTTTTTATCCCGGCGCTTACAATGGGCGTTTGGTCGGAAGAGAAAAAGCTTGGAACGGATGAGCTGCTTCTTACGTTGCCAGCGTCCGATATTGAGGTTGTTCTTGGGAAGTATCTCGCGGTTCTTGGTATTTATACGTCTTCACTCGGATTGTCCCTCAGCTACGTTCTCGTTCTGTTTTACCTGGGGAGTCCTGATCTTGGATTGATGTTCGGTAATTACACCGGGTACTGGTTAGCCGGTGCGGCGCTGATTGCGGTTGGAATGTTGGCATCCTTACTCACCCGTAATGCGACGGTTGCGTTTATTCTTGCTGGTCTTTTTTGTGCCTTGCTCGTGGCGACGGGAGGAGCCGTTGGGTCCGTATTGCCTGGCTTTGAGCGGTCGGCGATGGCACTTGGTGTGGTTCGCCACTTTGATGATTTCGCCAAGGGTATTGTGAGTCTAAGTGGGGTGATCTATTTCGTCGCGATTGGGTCATTTTTCCTGTATCTCAATATCTTGGTTCTCAGTCGTCGACATTGGCCGGCACGTGCTGACGGGTATCCGATGTGGACCCATCAGATAGTCCGGGGCACGGCCATAGTGATTGCGCTTATTAGTTTTGGGGTACTCGTGACACGGTTTAGTGTTCGGGTTGATGTGACCGCAGAACAGCTTCATTCCTTGAGTGATGAAACACGTGCTCTTCTGGCGGAACTCCCAGAGGATCGCCCCGTGTTCATTCAGGCGTATGTCAGTCCAGTTGTGCCAGAGCCGTTCGTCCAAACACGATCGAACTTAATCAGCATTCTTGAGGAAATTGATGCGATTGGTGGGTCGCGCGTGGAAGTACTGATTCATGACACCGAAGCCTTCACTGATGCGGCACGTGAAGCTCGAGAGACATTCGGTATTGGTCCGCGGCCAGTGCGCAACGTCAGTACGGCACGTTCCGAAGTGGAGCAGGTGTATCTTGGTGTGGCGTTCACTTGTGGCGCGGAAGAACAAGTGGTTGGATTTTTTGACGTCGGACTGCCGGCAGAGTACGAGATCATGCGCAGTATCCGAGTTGTTGCGCGTGCGGAGAGAAAGCGTATTGGTGTTGTTGCGACGATGGCGAACCTCTTTGGAGGCACCAACTTCCAACAGAGTGAATTTACGCCACAGTGGTCTGTAATTACTGAGCTCAGAAAGCAATACGATGTGGTCGAAATCAGTCCTGAAATGGCCATTACTCAGGATGTTGATGCGTTGCTCGTTCCGCTGCCGTCTTCTTTGCAAACGGATGAGCAGGGATTTGTTGCAGACTACATTCGATCGGGTAAGCCTGCGTTGATTTTGGTTGATCCGTTGCCGGCGGTAAATCCGACGTTGTCACCAACTGAATGGGTGGGAGATGGCAACCCATTTACCTATCCGCCTGGCCAACCGAGGCCAGGTCCGCGAGGCAATGTACGCGAATGGATTGGGCGGTTGGGTGTCGACTGGGAGCCAACGCGTATTGTCTGGGATAGCTATAACCCTCATCCCGAGCTAGCGCATATGCCAGAAGATGTTGTTTTTCTTGGTGCGGGTAATGAAAATGATGCGACGTTTAGTGCCGCTGATCCAATGACGTCACAGCTTCAGGAGCTCGTGCTTCTTTATCCTGGCCAACTTGGACCAACGGATGATACGCGGTACGAATTTGAACCCTTGCTGCGATCGGGATCCGTATCAGGAACGAATGGATATTTCTCGCTGGTGCGTGGGTCACCGTTTGGACCACAGGTGAATCCGAGTCCACCAAGGCGCCAGGATGATGACGATTACATTCTTGCGGCCCGGGTCCGGTTTGTTGGATCTGAAACTACGGTTCCGCCACAAACTACCGCAGGTGATCGTGAAGTTGGTGGCGATGAGGAGGCTGAAGAGTCGGTCGAGGCGGACGATCTGTTTGTCGAACCGGTCGGCGAGGTCGATATCATCGTGGTTGCCGACCTCGACTTTGTTAGCGAGCAGTTTTTTGCGATTCGTCAGCAGGCACCCGGCGGTCTTAATTTTGACAACATCACATTTTTCTTGAACGCCATGGATACGTTGTTGGACGAGGATTCGTTTATTGATCTTCGAAGTCGTCGCGCCCGACACCGAACGCTTGAACGCGTTGAAGCGCAGACCGCTGAATATATTCAGCAGCGAACCACTGAAGAACGACAAGCCGAGGAGGATGCGGAGCAGGCTTTGACCGATGCGCAGCAGCGACTGAACGACCGTGTAGCAGAGTTACAAGCGCGAACAGATATCGATGCACAAACTAAGCAAATTATGGTGCAAAACCTTGAAGAAGTTGAAAATCGTCGGCTGAGTGTATTGTCGACGAA
>CAYFJM010000033.1:0-12458 GCA_964343415.1 uncultured Vicinamibacteraceae bacterium
CGTAAATGGGACGTCAGTTGACCAAGTGGCTGCGCAGCAGATAGGCGGTGATACACCGCTGCCATCTTTGGAGTTGGGTACCGACTTAATCGCGCAGGTTGGAAACTGTGACAATGGGTATGCGTGTGCCTATATGAACAGTCTTTCCTGGGCATCGCCGACGTCACCGAATCCTACGGAGTCTGACCCCCGTATCGTTTTTGAACGGTTGTTTGGTGATGGTGGAACGCCGGAACAGCGACGAGAGGAACTCAAAAAGAACAAAAGCATTCTTGACTGGGTTCTTTCGGATATGTCGAGTCTTCAAAACCAGTTAGGCAGTGGTGACCGGAACAAAGTTGACGAATATCTAGAGACTGTTCGTGAGGTTGAGCGGCGTATTCAACGTGCAGAGGCCTCGACGGCTGATTCACCAATTGCAGATCTGACTCGTCCGACAAGTGTTCCCGATGCCTGGGAAGAACACGTTAAGTTGATGTATGACCTGCAGGTGCTTGCGCTTCAAGCAGATTTGACCCGTGTGGTCACGTTCCAAATGGCGCGTGAAGCCAGTACAAGAACTTATCCGCAGATCGGTGTTCCGGAACCACACCACCCAGTATCGCATCATGTCGATGACCCGGCAAAATTGGCAATGTTGGCGAAGATCAATCAGTACCATGTATCCCTGTTTGCTTACTTGATTGACAAGCTTGATAAAACAGAGGACGGGGACGGAACGTTATTGGATCACACCACCTATCTGCTTGGTAGTGGACTTGGCAACCCGAACGTACATAACCACCGGAATCTTCCGATTGTGGTCGCTAGTGGTTCGGGTTCTCGTATTCCAGGTGGTCGTCATGTGAAATACGACGAACTAACGCCGTTGGCGAATTTACATCTTACGTTGCTTGATGATGCTGGTGCGCATATTGATGCTTTTGCGGACAGTACTGGGCGAGCAGGGAAAGTCATTGAACCGTTGACGCTGTAGTTCACTTTGTTCATTCATGTTGGTGCAACGGGAAGAAGCTTTAAGAGAAAGTAAGGAGTGGAGTTGATGCCTAGTCATACTGTGTGTCGGGGTGTCGTGCTCTTTTGTGCGATTGCCATCCTTACTTTATCTGCAAGACTGGTTGTGAGTGCTGCTGAGGTAGACGCTGTTTTGGTCGATGCTATTCAGTCTGGCAACCACGATGAAGTAGAAGCCGCGATCGCACGTGGGGTGGATGTCACCGCGTCGACTGTTGATGGAACGACGCCTTTGCACTGGGCTGCGCATGCTGGTGACTTTGCCATGGTCGAGATGCTTCTTGATGCTGGTGCTGACCCGCAAATCCCAAATCGGTATGGTGTACGGCCGCTGGCATTATCAAGTGAGAATGGAAACGGCGAGGTTGTTGACCTCTTGTTAGAAGCTGGTGCCGATGCGAATGCAATGACGGCCGAAGGTGAAACGGCATTAATGACAGCGGCCCGGACTGGGTCTGTTGATGCTGTGCGTGCTTTGCTTGAGCATGGAGCCGATGTGAATGCCGCCGAGACATGGCGGGGGCAAACGGCGTTGATGTGGGCAGCAGCCGAAGGACATGCTCACATAATTCCGACCATGCTTACGTATGGCGCCGATATTTCAGCGCGGTCAAATGCTGGTTGGAGTCCCATGTTGTTTGCCGCACGGGAAGGCGAAATTGACGTCGTGCAGACATTACTTGAGGCTGGTGCAGATGTTGAGGATGCACTGCCGGTTGTTGAAGAGACTCGGCGAGGGGGAAGTAGCGCAGAACGTTCGGCGACAGGATTGAACGCTTTTTTACTGGCTGCTGCTAATGCACATTACGAACTTGCATCATTGTTGGTCGATCGCGGCGCGGACGTGAATGTTGCGTCACGAGGCTGGACAGCACTTCACCAGGTTTCATGGGTTCGGAAGGCTGGCGTGGCGGGCAGTAATAATCCGGCGCCTAAGGGTTCAGGCAATGTGACGAGTCTGGACTTCGTTCGTAAGATTGTTGCCGCTGGAGCAGATGTCAATGCACGTGTAACGGTTCGTCCACCAGCCGGAATCACGCGACTGAATTTTATCGGTGGAACGCCGTTTCTGCTGGCGGCGAGAACAGGCGACGCCGCTCTTATGCGTCTTTTGGTGGAGCTCGGTGCGGATCCACTGGCGGCTAATGAAGACAATACGACACCGATCATGGTTGCTGCTGGTGTCGGAACTTCATCGCCTGGTGAGGACCCTGGCACGCAGCCAGAGGTTCTTGAGGCGGTGCAACTTGCTTTGGAACTCGGTGGGAATGTGAATGATGTTGATGACAACGGCGAAACTGTTGTGCATGGAGCGGCTTACAAGCACTTACCAGAGGTCGTAAGTTATCTCGTAGAGGTTGGTGCCGATATTGACATCTGGAATCAGCCGAATGCTAATGGGTGGACACCGCTACAGATTGTCGAAGGCGTTCATATCGGGATGAACATTCAGAGTCATCCGGCGACTGCGGACGCGGTTCGGGCCGCGATGAGACAGTCTGGCGTTGGCGTTTCGGACGAGAGTTAATCCTTACCACCTGTACGGTCGTGCGTCGGAACTTTGAGCGAATGGAAACTTTTCGAGTTGGCTTTGTGTTTTCGTTATCTACGGGCTGCAAGTGGATGACAGGCTTGCAACCGTCGTGACATTGATCGCATCAGTTTCACCAGTGCCATCCCGGCGAATCAAGAATCCCTTCGCTTCGACACGGTGCCCGTCGTAAGCTATTGGGTCTGGGAAGACGTACATTAGTTCAAATTCCTTGTCCCCAAGCGGCATTGCTTGCGTTAAAAGAAGTGCATCCCCTTCTGAGGCGGCCGGTTCACGTGTGCGAATTGGTTCACTTCCATCTGTTACGATCCAATCACTGTTACTGCCGGTTGCAAGACAGCCGACGACCTGCACCATTGCAAAATTTGGAACGGCATCTGGCCCATCGGATCCATAAATCAAAATATCCGGAGCAGTTGTTGCGGTGAGGTCGCCAGTCCCGGTCGGGAAATCATTTTTTGAGAGGACGTACGCGAGGATATCGAGATAGCGTTCTTCTGCGAGGCTGCCAGCGGCTCCTGGCGGCATGGTCTTTGCGCGAGTCAGTACGCTGTCTAGGGTCAGACCACCCCAGTCCCTAATAAAGCTTTCGCCGACTAGTGGTCGAGCTCGACCGCCAGTTAAATCGGAACCGTGGCATCTGGCACAGGTTGCTTCATATACTTTTTGCCCTCTGTCAGCCTGGTCAGAAGAATAGACACCATCCCACACGGATGGTCCTGTGTCACCTTCTTGGGCAACAAGGAGCACACCTGTTACGGCACCTAGTGTAGCGACGAGCAAGGCGAAGGATTTCATAGGATGTTCATGTTTACCGGCCATGATAGTCATTGTCACTCACCGGATCCTGCCAACTGGTTTGACCGCTGACGAATGTGAGTTGAATCATATGTTGGTCTGGCGCGGCACCATGCCAGTGAACCACATCAGGACCGGTATAAATAGGACGACCAGGAATGAGTTCTTGAATGGGTCCACCTCGCTCCTGTGTACGGCCGCGGCCTTCTTCAGCCATCAGAATCTGCCACGTCGAATGACTATGCCAATTTGATCGAGAGCCAGGCTCGAAGCGGAGTCGTAGAGCCCTGATATCTGAAGCATCAGGTCGACTGGGGTCGCCCCCGACAAAATTACTTTGAGCTCCTGACGTCTGTTGATGACTTGCCAGGATACAGATAAGCCCAAAGGCTGTTAGTCCCGTAAGGGTCAGGCGCCGTTGTGATTGCATGTGTTTGGTCATGGGCTAGGTCCTCTTAGTTTGTGGTCCACAGCGTTAACGTTGAGACATCCTTAATGAACAGTCTGTTACCGGACAAAGTTGGCTGGGTCCATGTTTCACTATCCGCGACTTCATACCGTTTAATTGGGTTGAAGCGCGTCAGAGTATCTTCGAGAACAAGAAGCTCTGCATCATCTTCCAAGGAGACGATTGTATGGTCTGACCGAATAATTGATGCATGTTCTGCTTGGCGCGGGGCACTGGTCCAAAGAACCTCACCGGTATCGAGATCAAGGCCGAAGTATTGCCCACTATTAAGATGTGACAGACCAATTAAAACATTTTCATGAACGACGCCATTGACCATGTGCAAAGAAACCTCGTCGGTACTCCACACGTCTTCTGTGCTCCAACCGCTTGGCCCCTGTGTTACTCGAAACGCTGTCACACCGTTACCTCGACCGTTCTGAATCACCATGTCCCCATAGAGAATAGGGGTTTGTGAGGTAGTCGTAGCTTGCGTGGTGAAGGGGCGACTCCATAGGAGTGCTCCAGTCTCGAGTGATAACCCAACAAAGTGTTCCTGGGAAAAGACAACAACCTGCTTAACACCGTTAAATTCGAAGGCCATTGGAGAACCGTAGGCAGGTCCATCACCATCCCAGCTCCAACGAACGTTTCCAGTTGCGACGTCAAACGCAGTCAAGGCGCCGTCGTCGTGGCCACCAACGTGCACGACAACTAGGTCACCGTCGACTAATGGGGACATCGACGTATGGAAGAGTGGGATAACCCCTGTTCCTGGGACATTCCAGAGTTGGCGGCCAGAGTCTGCGTCGAATGCGGTAACGTTTCCATTCATTCCATGTGCGAACAGGCGGCCATTGGCGTATGTGGGAGTCGACTTCGGCCCCGCACGGTGACGTGCCGTTGCAGGATTCATATCAAATGAAGCGGCGTAATTCGTACGCCAAATGACTGATCCGGTATTGGCGTCGAGAGCAGTCATTACTTCATCATCGTCCTGTCGACTAAATAGGTAAAGTCGGTCGCCGACGAGTACCGGTGTCGCGTACCCAAGACCAATGTCGATAGACCACTGCTTGTTAAGACCATCAGGCCAGGTCGTGGGGACGTTAAAAGCGGATGCGACCGCATCACGGTTAGGTCCTCGCCATTGCGGCCAGTCTTGCGTTTCAACAACTGTCGTACTGATGAGTGTGAGGGCGATTGTAATTACCTGCAGTTGGTGCTTCATGTCATCCGCTCCGTATGTGTTCGTGAGAACTGTGAGTCGCCTCTATTTTACGAGGATCTATACGAGACGGCGAGTTTCTCTGATGTTCAGAACATGATGTTCCTAGAAATACGGGATTTTTGGCGTGCCGGAGAACGGTATCATCAACAGATGAAACCAGTGACACTTCAAATAACGGCTGTTTTCGTGCTGTACATATTGGTGGTTCAGGGAGTTACTCAAACGCATGAGGCCATATTTCTTGAAGATATGACTTGGGTGGAGGTTAGAGACGCCGTGGAATCTGGCACAAGGACAGTGATTATTCCAACTGGCGGGACTGAACAAAATGGACCACATATGGTGCTCGGTAAGCACAATTATCTCGTGCGCTACAAGGCTGGAGAAATCGCGAAGCAACTAGGTAGCACGCTGGTTGCCCCCGTTATGGCGTACGTGCCGGAAGGCAGCATTGACCCGCCGAGTGGCCACATGCGTTTTTCTGGGACGATTTCTACTCCGCAAGATGTGTTTGAACAGGTGCTTGAATACGCGGTGCGTAGTCTCGTGCAGCATGGTTTTACGGATGTGGTGTTGATTGGCGATAGTGGAGGGAGTCAAGCTGGACAGCAAGCAGTCGCCGACTTATTGAATAAAGAGTGGCGAGGGTCAATGCTACGAGTTCATCACGTAACTGCGTATTATCCTGGTCCAGGCGATAATTGGCTTCTAGCTCAGGGCGAGACGTCAGAAGATGTTGGTTCGCATGCAAGTATTCATGACACAGCCAGCCTGTTGTATCTGAATCCTTCCATGCTGCGCCTTGACAGATTGGGACAGGGCACTGCTGGAGACGGTACAGGACTCATCGGTAATGCGGCGAGATCAACGCGTGAGTACGGCGGGCAGATCCTCTCATTACAAATCGCTGCAGCCGTCCAGCAGATTCAACAACTGAAACAAGCTGGACATCAGTAGGGTGACGTCTTGCGTCGCTTTTTACTTAGTCGCCCAGTCGTATCCTTAATGATTGTCGTTTGCTGCGGCGGTAGCCCCTCCAAGGGCATATGCAACAATGCCGTCTTGTAGTTGAACGATGATGTACTGCTTATCCTCGTGCATCCAACTGGACATGCCGTACCTGGTTACTCCGGGAATTTCGACGGCCCCAAGGCGGTCACCAGTTTCTTTGTCTATCGCAAAGATTTGCGGAGTGCTGTCAGCTGTTCGTCCGCCAGCAACAAGCATGGTTGGAGTGACAACCATTGCTGTTCCGCCTGCGCGCCCGCGGTTGACTTCTACATCATTGACACCCTGCAAGAGTGGGTGATTACGGATCATGTCTTGCTCTTCTTGTGAGGCGTCGCCATTGGGAATCACCCAGAGGTGCTCACCGGTGTTCATATCGATTGCCGTAATTCTGCCTAGCGGGCCTTTCCAAATCGGTAGACCGTCTATCGTTTGGTTTGGACCTCCTCGCACACTTGTTGCTACCGCGGCCCAGGCACTATGCGTGGTGCCGGACTGTTCTCGTTCGTCTAAAGGTGATTCGTTTCCTGGCAAAAGCTGCAGCCGAAAGCAACCACTGCCAGACGTGACAAACATCACTCCGGAGACCGGGTCAGCAACTGCTGGACCGGTAATGTTGGTACCGCCGCCTCCACCAGGGCAGTTCCATGCAGGCCCTGCCGGATCATCCACGGTTGTCGGTGGATTAAATAATGGGTTAAAAAGATTATTCTCAATAGCTACTTGTCGGGCTGCCTCATATATCTCAGGAGTGTAGTCAATGAGGTGTTCTTCTGTTCGGCCTTGAAGATCAAATGGTTCTGGCCATGTTGGGAATGGTTGTGTCGGAGAAAGTTGTTCGCCAGGCACAGTTGAGCTAGGGACAGGTCGTTCCTCAATGGGCCAGATAGGCTCACCGGTTTCTCTGTTTAATGCGTAAACCCACGATTGTTTTGTGGCCTGAAAAATACCTTTGATTTCCCGTCCCTCAACCGTGACGTCCATCAGGATGGGTGCCGTTGGTGTGTCGTAGTTCCAAACGTCATGGTGCACCATCTGGTAGTGCCATCGCCGCTCTCCCGTTTCGGCATCAAGCGCAATAAGACTGGCCGCAAAGAGGTTATCTCCGGGGCGATGTCCACCGTAATAATCGATAGTTGCACTATTTGTCGGAATATAGACCAATCCGAGTTCTGGATCGGCTGACATAGGAGCCCAGGAAGACACATCACCGGTCCATTCCCACGCATCATTTTCCCAAGTGTCGTGCCCAAATTCGCCAGGCCTGGGTATCACGTTAAATTTCCATTTGAAATCACCCGTACTGGCGTCGTATCCGAGGATATCGCCAGGTACATTTTCGATTCGCGTCTGCAGATAACCTTGCTCGGCAGAGTTGCCAATCACGACTGTGTCATTGACTACGATGGGGGGCGATGAACTTGTAATGTAACCGATTTCAAGAGGCATTCCCGTATTGGCGTCATACGGTCGGTCCATACTCGTCCAGGGACCCCAGTCTGCGATTAAGTCTTCAACGAGGTCGACTGTTCCAGTTTCAGAAAATCCGTCGAGAGGGACGGGACGGCCCCAGTTTTCAATAGGCTGACCGGTCTCGAAATCAAGGGCGTGCAAGAAGAAACCCGGGCTGGTGATGAAGACAATTCCACGCCCATTAATTTCACTATAGGCGATCCCTTTCCCGTAGCCCTTACGCATGGAGTATTCGTACCGACTTGTGTTGGGTTCGGTAAAACTCCAGAGTAGTTCTCCAGTCGCCGGGTCGAGGGCGACAACATGACGGCGGTTACCGCTAACGGTGATCAGCTTGCCGTTTACATAGGTGGGTGTGGCTCTCGCCGTACTAGGGCCAAAACTGCTGGCATCCCACCGCCATGCTATATCTAAGTTTTCAAAGTTTTCTGGGGTAATTTGGTCGGCCGGTGTGTAGCGGGTATGCCAAGCGTCACCACCAAGGTATGTCCATTGCGAATTTTCTGTCCCTGGTCCTTGGGCTAATGTGGATTGTGTGGTCCCAAGACCATACGCCAACGCTACAGCGATTCCAAGACTCAGTGACAGTGTTTGAGTGGTGCCGCGTCTCTTGTCGTTCATTACTATTTACTCCCGACTTTCCAGCATTACTAATGTTCGAGTGTTTTGCGTGGTCGTAGCGACTTTCTACCGTTGATATCTTACCAAGAGAGAGACCGCTCGACTCTCTCCGAGTCCATACTTGTCAATTAATTATGGCGTTTAACGAGGGAAGGTGGGAATGGGCTGCATTCCATCACGTAACGGCGTTCTGGCCGTGTTCATTACCATTGCTAGAAGCTGGTAGTAGCCCATAATCCCAATAGTGTCGATGACGCCTTCCTCGCCGAAATGTGAAACCATTCGCTCGTACGTCGGATCACTGACGCTCTGGGTGCGAAATAGTTCTATGCAGAAGTTGTAGACCGCGCTTTCGTCAGGAGCCATGCCGGTCGGATGTCTTCCGTCTGCGACGTCCGCGATGATGTCAGAACGTAACCCCTCTCGTTCTGCGATGGTTGCATGAGCCCCCCACTCGTAATGCTGCGTCCACTGTCGCGCTGTGAGCAAAATGACGAACTCGCTTAATCGTGGCGGTAATACGGTGTTGAAGCGAGCATGATCCCCGAGGTTTCTGGCCCGGCTGAGTACTTCAGGACTTCGAAGTAAAGGAACGAAAGGCCCGCCGAAACCTGAAGTGTTTCGAACTTCCTTATATTCATTGACAGCGGCTAATTGTTCCGCCGTCATTTCAGATTCTGGGATCGGAGGCATACGGTCCTGGGCACGGCCCGTTTGAACAAAGACGATAAAGAGTAAACAAGTACAAATAATGTTAGCGACGGAAACGAATGAGCCACGATAGTACGTCATGCCTACCTCACAATTATTGACTGTCTTACGAACAGGGGTTGTTGCCGACGAACGTAGCATAGCCTCTACATGAAATGGTCAAGCCGGTTTGCATCATCTCATTTAGGTGGCCTAATGAATGCGAAGTCGTGGACGAATAACACGATTCCACCACATTAATGTTCCGGTCAGGAAGAGTATGACTGGAATAACGCCCACGATAAACCAGATGATCTTTGTCGTGATGCCACCAAATCGACCGAAGTGCACTGACGCAATCCAATACAAGATCGTATCGACTGTTCTCGGCTCGAACGTTTCTTCGTCGACCGGTTCGATAGTATCGGCAACAAGATTGAAGGGTTCTGGAATGGTGAGGTAGATGCCAGTGATACCCCACATTGCTACGAACAGAACGAACCAAGCGCCAAGGGCGCTATGAAGTGTCCAGTTAAACCGGTTCCATGTTGCGCGCCAGCTAACCTGAAGGCTACGCCTCCATGTTAGTACGCCAGGCCACCAAATGACAACTCCGCTACCTGCAAGGAGAGTCAAGATGATGGCGCCGAGGCCGTTTATGCGTCTACCGATTTCGCCGTACAATAAATTATCATGCAGATCGAGAAGCCAAGTCGTTAACCGATAAGGAAGGGGGAGACGATGTCCGAGATCGGCGCCAGAATAAGGGTCGAAGAGTAACTGAGTCGGCGACCCGTTTCGAGTCAAAGTTACAGTGGCCGCTCGTGCTGGGTCGTCTCTTAAGATGATGCGAGCGACTTGGTGTTGTGGATATGCCTGTGTCGCATGGTGCGTAAGTTCTTCTTCGGTTAGCCGTTCACCCGAGATGGAAACGAAGCGAGGTTCCGGTTCGTAGGCTTGGCGCAACTCGCTACGGTAGACGAGGATGCTCCCACTGATAGAAATGGCAACGATATAAAGTCCGATGGCGAGGCCAGACCATAAATGAATTTGAAAGACGACTCGACGGAACCAAAATGTTTGCGGTTGGCGCAGCCATTTTTCTTGCCAAGTCATTGGGTCGCGATCCAATTTTCTTCCTGACCGGCTGTGATGACCATTCCTTGGATGGTATTTTCAGAGACGTGCCCTCGGTACTGTGACTGCTCGGTTCGAAATTCTACGGAGCGCCCCCGTAAGCGACCATCCAGAATGGTTCGCTCTTGCCCATTCTGTGTAACCGTTCCTGAAATCTTCTGAAATTCTTGTTTGAACGTGAACATTGTGTTGGTGTCAGTCCAGTTGCCTCCGATTTGCGCTGGAACAATCCAGTGTAACGCGGTGCAGAATCCTGGGCACGGATCGAGTTGTACAGTGTCGTCGGCCGTCCAGTCGCCGAGGTCCCATGTGTTTGAGACAATACGTGTGCCAGGTGCGAGTGCGAGAAGAGTGGGCCGGAGTTTTAAATTAAGCTCAGGGAGCAAAAACAGCGTTATAACGGTTGCATCACTTAAGTCGAAACTAAAGAGGTCTGCCTCAACGAAGCTGGCGCGCTTGCTTAGGCCACGTTCTTCTGCTTGTTGGCGAGAGACTTGCACTAATCCTGCGTCGTACTCAACTCCGACAGCAGTTGCGCCGCGTAACGCAGCTGCGAGAACGGTACGCCCATCACCTGAGCCGAGATCGATGACTCTGTCATTTTCATCGACCTCGGCCAGATCTAACATTGCTTCAACTAAGACGTCAGGCGTGGGTACCCATTCGACATCTTTCCCTTCTTGCCCGAATTTCGGTCCGTCTTGTATTGCTAGGAGCTTCCTTGTGTCGAGAGCAAGGAATAGCAGCGTAATGGAAATGGCAACAACCAGGACGGCGGCGGTGCGAGCCCGTCGTCCACGTTGTCCGCGTCGCTCAAGGTTGGCCGAAGTGACCACAGATTAGAAAGGACTGATCGACATTATTCGCCAGCGCGTTTTTCGACGGCCCGCGCTCCCGTTAGTGTTCCGTCCATGCCGTAATTCCCTTCGTGGCATGCGTACTCAAATATCGGGAGGTCGTTCTTACGCATTGGTAATTCGACGGACCAGGGCGCTGTCCATGTTGTTGGATCCGTAACCGTGAAACTATATAGAAGCGTCTCTTCGTCGAGTCGTTCAAACCGTTCCTCGAGATGTAAGTTTTTACTTGAATCACGAAAACTAGTTTCGCGAAGGAAATTTTTTGTTTCCACAACAAGCGTATCGCCTTCGTAGTGACCTCTTGAGACTCCTGTCCAGAGCGGCACATTGCCGTGATCGCTTCCATCAAGTGGAACGATCCGTGCGTTATGCACCATTTCATTCAAGATAACGACATGGTCTGCGGTCTGAAAGATTTGCACATTCATGTTGTAGGCGGCCGGCAGCATAGGAGGCCCGGAATTGAAGCCAGTAATACAGCGCTCTCCAAGAGGGCGGTCCTCTGGTCCTTCGGTTGGCCTCTGATTGATTCTTAGTCGGTCAGCACGTCGGGCTGCGCCAGATTCAGTCAGTTCAGGAATTTCACCGTTAGGAGGATCTACGACTAGCGACGTCCGGCCTGTTCCGACGGCTGTGGTTCCTCTGTCCCACCAGAAATCGTTATATGCAAGTGCGAGATCTGAACTCTCACGGGTGCCGTTGACGAGTCCTCGGCTAGTCGTTACGGTTTTCTTTTCTTCTCGGTTTAGATCTGCATTTTGTGCGATTACCCGAGCTTCTGCGTATGAAGCGGCCTCTTCTTCGGTGAGAAATTCCTTATCAGCAAATTCACTCGGACGCTCTAGTGGTGTCACCGTTCGAAAATCCCAAACACCGCTTAGGTCGGGATGACCGTCTGGCGTTTGTGATTGAGCCAAGACCGGTGGATTGATGAGCACGGTAACTGTAATAAGCAAAAGAAACTTTTGAAATTTTCTGATCATAGGTAATACCTCACAAGAACAATGACAGACTGTAACACGACTTTCGGATGGACACTACCTTGCGTTTCCAGAGGTGGATGACTATTGTGACTGGGTATATTTGTAAGCATGAGGAGGTAGGTATGCGTTGTCGTGTGATTGCCCTAGGGATTTGCGTGTGCATTGCTGGATTGTGGTCAGTTAATGGAGTTTTTGCCCAAGACGGCTGGACAGCACCTCGGACGGCCAATGGTCAGCCTGATTTATCAGGGATATGGGCTAATAACAGCGCGACCCCACTGCAGCGACCTGAACAACTGGCTGGTAAATCCGAATTGTCGGACGAAGAATTAGCAGAGCTAAACTCAAAAATTCAAGCCTTTCGAGACGCTGAGCAGGCCGGCGATCTATTGGGTGATCGCCTGATTCAACAGGCGCTTGGAGATTCTGAGTATCAGGATTTTGATGTTATTACTGGGAATTACAATGCGTTTTGGTTGGTGGAACGAGAACTTGATCGCCGGACCTCACTTATCGTTGACCCGGCTGACGGTCGGATTCCATCTCTTACTACTCGTGCACAGCAGTTAGCGGCTGAGCGTCGTGCGTATTCTGCTGCGCATCCGTCGGACGGGCCAGAGGATAGGAATTTGGGAGACCGATG
>CAYFJM010000034.1:0-12390 GCA_964343415.1 uncultured Vicinamibacteraceae bacterium
ACAAATGGCACCAGCACCGCCGTGCTGATGTATACAAAAACGGATACCGTGCCAGCGTGCGAAACGTGGTCAACGCCGTGTGACCCGTAACGTGCCGGAAATCGAAAAATACCGCGCTCGTCTTATCGTGGGTTGAGTTGATCCACATGCACACGAGCTACCGTGTGCATATAGCCACCGACCCGAGCATACGCATCGTCAGCAGCTGACACCAGATGCCCACGTGCCGCCATGTCTGAGCCAATAGCTTCGTAATAAAGACCGACATAAAGATGTGCGTAAAACATTGCCCTCTCCCGCATACGACTCGGCGCCTCTTGAGCCGCCTCAATCACATCGTCAGGAGAAAGGTCGCTTCGAAACATCCGATAAATCTCTGACATAGGCATACGTCTATCCGGCCCCACCGGTAGCAATGCTGCAAGCGCCGAAGCTGGAGACTCCTGGCGGGCGACACACAGAAAATGCCATGCGGCGTTCTCAACATCATTCGGATTCACGACACGATGAGACTCGAACATCTCTCGACAATCTTGATAGCGACCAACGTAATACAGCGCAATACCTCGTTGCCATAGCTGAGGTGCCACGGCCGGTACGAGTGTCGCAACTTCGTCAAATCCAGATACAGATTCAGACACTCGCCCGGCTGAAAAATCATCGATGGCCTGGTCAAGCATCGCCCGTGGACTTTGCGTCAAACCAACAACGCCAAGGACCAGACTCACGCCAATGATGCCCCAAAAACTTGCCAGTTTGATCGCCATTTGTCGCCTAATGCTACGTCAGAACCGTCCCTGCTCGCTGAGGTGAATTCAGTCCTCTGTTGAGGTACACTCACCTACAGAACGTCATAATAATCAATGTGGAACTAAAAGCCCCACGAACAGGAGAATCCTGATGACCCGTATTCGCTTATTTGGTATCGCGTTGCTCGCCGCCGTTGCAATGACCGCTCCTGCAGCAACACAGTCGTCCGATCTGAGTTTTTTCATTACTAGCGCAGGTCCCGGAGATGGAGCGAACCTTGGAGGACTGGATGGCGCGGACCGCCATTGTCAGATACTGGCTCAAGGCGCTGGAGCTGGTAGCAAAACCTGGCGCGCGTACCTCAGTACCACCGGATCTGGTGGGATAAATGCTCGTGATAGGATTGGCACCGGCCCTTGGCACAACGCCAACGGCGTTCAGGTAGCCTCGAGTGTGGCCAACCTACACAGCGACAACAACAACCTAACGAAAGAAACACAGCTGACCGAAAACGGTGACATCGTCAACGGCCGTGGAGACACGCCGAATATGCACGACATCCTAACGGGTTCTCAATTAGATGGAACGGCCGCAAGCGGAAACGATGACAGCACCTGCGGAAACTGGTCAAGCAACGCAAGCGATGGCAGTGCCCTTGTTGGACACCATGACCGACAAGGTGGTGGTGCGAATCCGACCTCGTGGAACTCGGCGCACGGGTCACGTGGATGCGGGCAAGCAGACTTGCAGGGTACCGGTGGAAATGGTTTCTATTACTGCTTCGCCACGAACTAGCGTACTAGTTTCGTAGTGCAGCACGATTAGGCATACCAAGCCCACCGTTCCGCTGCATTGGTCAAAGTGAACGGTGGGCTTATTCTGTACGTTGACTCAATCGATGACACGCCTTTCTTTTCCAAACTTGTTTGTGATTGTCTCTGCAATCGTTCTTTGCGGAGTCATCGCGACTAGCCAACCCACCACCATTCCCGAAGATCAGGTTACCAATCGGCCCATCGCCGTACCAGAAGACGGTTATGTCTCCTCAACAACATGTCGATCCTGTCACCCGGCGCAGTACGACACGTGGGCAGGGTCTTTTCACCGCACAATGACCCAGGTGGCCACACCTGACACGGTACAGGCGGATTTTGACTCGGTTACGGTACGTGACGTCGAAGGCGACCCCATGCATCTCAAACGTCGAGGTGACGAGTTCTGGGCGGAGTTCGACGATCCTGGGTGGGAAGGCCCCCCTGAAGACCGACCTAGGATTTCGCGGCAGATTGTCATGATTACCGGCTCACACCACCAAAATATTTATTGGTATGCAACAGAACACGACCGCGCACTAAATATTTTACCGGGAGTGTTTCTTCTTGATGACAAACGATGGGTCCCAAGGAGCACGGTCGTCTTGTCTCCCCCAAATCAGGGCGTCGCCACACTTGACGGACACTGGAATGCTATCTGTATTGATTGTCACACCACACATGGCAAAACTCAATTCGACACCCCTTTTCGCTCACAACCAATAAATTCACAAGCTGTCGAGACAACCGTCGCCGAATTCGGTGTTGGCTGCGAGTCGTGCCACGGACCTGCAGAATCCCATGTCAATACACACAAGAACCCCTGGCATCGTTACGCCATGCATCTCTCCGACGAACCAGATCACACAATCGTCAATCCTGTTGACCTTGACCCTGTACGCTCATCGCAAGTCTGCGGTCAGTGCCACAGTATCTGGGAGTTTTACAACGCTGATGACGAACGTACCGCAAGCGGCGCCGGACTGAGCTATCGACCAGGAGATGAACTGCGCGATACACGGTTCATTGCGCATCCGACGACCAACGCCACAAGTCCTGAGATGCAACAACTACTGAGCACAGACCCTGAATTCATTCGCGGATCATTCTGGTCAGATGGGTTGGTTCGCGTCTCTGGACGCGAATACAACGGATTGATCGACTCCCCCTGTTTTCAACAAGCTGAGACGTCCCAAGAAACACTCAGCTGTTTTTCGTGCCACACAATGCACAAAACGTCAGAAGACCCTCGGTCAGTCACAACGTGGGCAGACACGCATCAGGTTTCAGCGGGTATGGACAACAACAGTGCGTGCACACAATGCCATCAGGAATTAGCCATTGACCTCTCCGCACATACCAACCATGCCACCGACTCGTCAGGAAGTAGTTGCTACAACTGCCATATGCCCTATACCTCCTACGGATTACTACGTTCGATCCGAAGCCATACGATCACGTCGCCTTCCATTCAAGAGAGCGTAGACGTTGGTCGGCCAAATGCCTGCAACCTGTGTCACCTTGACAAAACCCTCGAATGGTCAGGTCAACATCTCGAAAACTGGTATGACCTCCCGATGCCCCCCCTCAACAGCGATCAGCGCTCTGTTGCTGCCTCAGTGTTGTGGCTCCTGACAGGAGACGCTGGCCAACGGGCGCTCACTGCCTCCAGTTACGGTTGGACTCCAGCCCAGACGGCCTCAGGCACTAGCTGGATGATGCCGTATCTGGGTGAATTACTTGGCGACCCATACGCAGCCGTCCGCTACATTGCAGCCAATTCCATCAGGAGTCTCTCCGGTTATGAAGCACTCCGCTACGACTTCGTGGCCAATCGTGAAGATCGCTTCGAGACAGCACTGGAGGCACTGACGACATGGCGCAACAGCACCCAAGCACGTATGCGGAAAGACCCGCAATTACTCTTCAATGACGATGGCATGCTTGATACAGCCAGGATGCGTCAATTCTTTAGCCAGCGTGATATGCGCCCACTGTTTCTTCGGGAGTAGTCGTGAGCACAACTACCAAATCAAACGATTACGCACATCGCCATCTCCGCTTCGGCTGGTGGTCACTGTTTATATTTCTTTGCCTCGGCCTGACACTCGAGCTTTTTCATGGGTTCAAAGTCTCGTCCTATCTCGACGTATCGAACGCGACCCGCCGATTGATGTGGACCTTAGCCCATGCCCACGGCGCGCTACTCGGACTCATTCATATCGCCACCGCCGTTGTTTTCCGCGTATGGCCTGACTTCGCGGTTCCGCACCGTGCAACTATTTCGGGGTGTCTGGTCGGGGCGAGTGTGATGCTCCCAGGCGGGTTTTTTCTTGGCGGTTTATCGTTTTACAGTGGAGACCCAGGCATCGGAATCGTACTCGCGCCTGTTGGCGGCCTGTGCCTACTGCTGGCGGTCTTCCGCCTAGCATCAGGCCAATTCCCGAGTACTAATAGCCAGCAACGACAGTAGCCATCCCTACGGTTGGCAGTGGTCAGAAGAAAATCCAAAAATACCTATTTTTAAGGCATTGGCAAGCGATTGAAGCACTCGCGTCCGTGTACACAAATAGGGGAAAACCTTTCGATTTCCCCCTACCCTGTCCTTCAAAACGATATCGACAGCGTTATTGAACAATGATCGTCACGTCGCCAGTCGTCACCAGCATTGCATCACTGGCCCACCCACGGACGGTATACGTCCCCGGATCATCAAACGTTACGGTTGTTTCAAACGTCGCAGAAGTAAATCCATCTCCCGCAGTATGTGTTGCCGGATTTCCAGATGATGTCGGCTCTGTTGCAGCTCCATCAACTTCGGTTTCAGCCTCCTGCTCTTCGTACGAACGCTGATATCCAGACGGCTCAAATTTTGCCTCCGCCGGTCCACGATAGACCGTCCACAACACAGACAAACCATTTCGCGGTGGCCTCGGTCTCTGGTACCAGCGAATGTTGTCCGGCGTTTCAGGCATATCATCCGGTGGAACCAGCGACGGAAGCCGGCTCCTCGGCTTCCGCGGGGGAAGCAACGCCGGAAGTTCATCATCTTTGATCATAGCCGTCAGTGTAACGGCTTGGCCCACGGTCGCATTCGTCGAGCTTGCAGAGACCTCAACAGCTGGCGCCTCATTTTCGTATATCTGGTCCACCGGTCGGCCAAAACCAGTCCCTGCATTTGAAGTTATCGTATTAGCGTCAATCTCCCATTCTGGCTGCAGCCACCCATAGGCAACCTGCTCACTGCCATTGGCAGTCACACGCCACGCAATCCCATCCTCAAGACTGCCACCCGTATCGGCTGGCATCGGAACAGTGAATTGGTACCTCTGCGTCCTCGGGTAAAAGTGCGCAGGCTGGCCTCGGTCTTCGTCGCCCGGCGAAAAATAATTCTCAGGCCCAATCTCGACACTGGGCTGTTCACGATAATTTCGGTTCAAATAGCCAAAATGAAATAGATACGATCCGTCTTCATTCCGCGTCCAGCCTTCAAAAATTGGCTGAACATCTTGACCGCCATCAAAACGTTGCTGCGGTTGCGCCACAATCGGCACATCGCGAGGATTAACTTGAGCCTCTAAAACCGACGGCACCATACCCCCAGTCAACCCAATCGTCACCGTTAGTAAAACAAGAATTCGCCTCATACTGACCTCATGAACAATAGCCCTACACAAAGAAAAGGCACTCTGCAGAAAAAACATCCCACAGAGTGCCTGAAAGCTAATTTACACGATAACGCGCGCGCTGCTTAGTTATTGTTGTTATCAGCGCGTGATTCCAATTCAGCAGCATACTCTTCATCGGTATAGTCGTACCAACTAATCCAACCGAAGGCCATTTCATCGATCGTCCGACTTCCACCGCCGGTCCAGTTTGTCGCATCAAGATTGCCACGATGCGCTTCCGTGTTGTCGTGATAGCTGATGACATGCAGTTTTGTGCCGGCCGGATAAATGGGCTGGGCATCGTCTTCGTAGTTATAGACGATGTGCCAATTGAAATCGAAATTCACGCAACTCACCATCTCTGTCGATGAGTTTGGATAAATCAATTCCAGGCACTGTCGCTTACCAAGAAAATGCATGTGAGGCTGGAAGCCTGTAATACGACCAGGCAAATACATCGTCGCATAGCCATCATGACGGGTCACTTGACCAGCTGGAATGTCAAGCTCACCGGCCTGACCAAGCTGCCGTGAGTACAAGACCTTGTCCGGCTCCTCACCTTCAGGGTACAGGACCATACCGAGGTCAGTCCGGTCGACCACTTCCTCACCTATCGAGTGATAGTGGAAGCTGAATCGAACACGTGCATCGCCTTCGAGTACCTTTCCAGTGCCCTCTGGATATCTATCTGCATTCTTACCAACTGCGTATTCATTCAGGAAAAAGTCATTGGAGCTATCGTTCAGAGACGCATCCGGGTCTGTAACGGCATAAGTCAGCGCATGGTGAACGACACGAAGGTCACCAGCCTTCGTCTGAATGGCTTTAATGTACCGATCGTTCGTCACACCAGACTCCACGATGTAGTCACCCCACCAGTCACCCGCTTCCGCAGGAACAGTGTGAGGTGGAGACGTCACGATCAAGTCAGGCTCGATATCCCATGCACCAAAATCTGGTAAATCAGCCGGAGGAGGTCCATCAGCTGGGTTGCCGCGAGGTGCACCCGCATCCACCCAAGTCGAAACCAGTTCAATTTCTGATTTGGTTAGCGACCGGTCGCCAATAAAGTCTTGCACACCAACGTTCGGGTCAACATGCCAAGGCGGCATCTCTCTTGCCACAACCTTGTTCTTAATCGAACGTGCCCATGGGCGCGTCTCCTGATAGTTCATCAGGGACATCGGAGCCATATTGTCCGGTCGATGACAAACTTGGCAGGAACGCTGCAGAATAGGCTCAATGTCTTTGTGGAATGTCACATCGCTCGATTGTGCTGATACGCTGCCGGGCAATGCCACCATCGCTACGGCCGCTAATAGGACCATTCCAAGCGTGGCTTTTCTCATCAGAACACCTCCATGGCCGAGATGAAGCTCAATAATTTAATGTCGTTCGACACACAAATCCCATCGAAAGTCTAACTCCAATTGCCCAAATGGATCAAGAACACCAGTTATTTGTGACGACAAACCTCTATAATGGCTGTCCACACGGTAACTACCGAATGCAAGTTTCAAATTCTCGTTTGAGTGACGGAAGAAACGCCATATTTCTCCTAATTTTTTCCGCATTCTCAGTGATAAATTGTGGAAGCAGCGTCCACGAAAGCACAAACGTCGGGGCGCCTGTTTCTGTTTCAACACCCGATGAATCCGGGAACGTCAGAACAATTTCAGGAACAGCACCAACCTCAACCGATGGGTCGTTGACTGTCGTCCTACTGGAACCAACTACGCCTCAAGAATTCTTGGCACCTGACATCCCGGTACAGATGGACCAGTTAGGCATGGAATTTCTGCCGCCGGTCCTACTTGCGACAGTCGGACAACCAGTGCACTTCCACAACGGCGAAGACATCCTTCATAACGTTCGCGTCTACAACATTGATACGAAGGAAACAGCCTTCAATATTTCAACCCCTATCGGCGGAACGTACGAACACTATTTCGATACGGCTGGAACCTATCGTGTCGCCTGCGACATCCATCCACAGATGGGCGCGAGTATCGTGATAGCCGCAACTCCTTATGCCACAGTTGCGGAACGAAACGGCAGTTTCACTCTCGGCGGTATCAACCCAGGTCAGTACACAGCAACCATTCAGGCAGGACCGAACCGGTTACGGCGCTCTGTCACTATCGCCGCCGACACCACCGAAGTAGACCTGACCGAAAACTAACGAGCAAAAAATCAACTTGCCCAAGAATGACAGGCTCCCCGTCAGTTACTAGCTAGCCAAGGCGGTGGGCGCGGGAGTTTTTTCCGCTGGCGGCGTCTCAGGGATTTCGAGTTCAGGCATAGGCTCAGCGGCAAACAATTTCTGCAACAGAGAAAACCCGATACCACCCAATTTTGTCGCCCGAGACGAACGAGCGCTATCCGTTGATAGCCCCGTGTTACCGAAAGCCTGAAGCATCACTTTCGACGCCACTACAAAAATAAGGCGATTGCTAATAGCTTTAAGAATATTAGACCGTTGCCAAGACGCCTTTAGACTATAGAAACTGTTCCACACTTGCTGCGTACCTTGCCGAATTTCTTCGCCTGACATCACCGGGTGCGGCGTGAGAAGTTTCGGCCTCTTTTCCTGGGGAATCAACCAGTGCCGCGATACCGGAATACCGCCCACCTTTTGAATATCATCACCCTGGTCGCGTTCCCATTTTTCAAAATCAAGCGTACCTGGAAACGGTGTTAACGTAACAAATTGCGCAAAGGTAATATCAGCCCGTTTAGCCAGTTCAGCCGTCGCCGCAAAAGTACTCGGGCGGTCGCTAGGTAACCCAAAAATAAACGACCCAAGAATATACACCCCATGTTTCCTGAACGTTTGGAGACGCTCAACTAGCTCTTCCCCGGCAAGGTTGAAATCTTTGTACACATCCTTCAACCCCTCCGGTGTCACCGCTTCAATCCCAACAAGAGCCCCCCTAATGCGCGCCGCTCGCATGGCATCCAAAAACTCGGGGTCCTCAGCGGATTCCATCGTGATCTGTGTAAAAAAATTGACGTCGTCAGGAAGTTGAGCCATCAGCGACATCAATTCGAACCGTTCATCGCGCAAAGCCTTGAGCTCGTTGTATCGTGTTTTATCCTCACGACGTTCCGCCATTTTCAAATCATCAAGTGTCACCGGATAAAAATTGTCGTCCGCCAAGGCGATAAATCGAAACCCCATACGACGCAGTTCGACAATTTCCTCTATAACCGGATTCACCTCACGCTGGCGAGGCTCTTGTCCATCCGTTCGCCACACCGAACAAAACGAACAGTGCTTCGGACATCCACGGACCGTCTGAACTGACGCCCACGCATACTTGTCTCGCTCGATTAAGTCCCAGCGTGCCTTGCGGAATTTTCCTGCGTCCACCCGACCGCCCTCGTAAATTTGCTCTGGTGTGCCGTTCGCGCAGTCTTGGATCACCCGCCCCCAAGTCACATCGCCGTCCCCCTTAACCACAGCATGCGCACCACCCTTTTCGAGAGCTTCTTCAGGAAACAAAGTAGGGTGACTTCCACCATACACAACCCATGCGCCTTGCTCACGCGCACGGCGACCAAGCTCGTAGCCCACAAGCGCATTACCAGTATGCAAACCAATCCCGATGACATCGCCCTCATTTAGTTGATTCGTATCAAATGGCTCAAGCGATTCATCACTTAAGATTGGGTCACCCCATTTCGAGGGTGTCGACGCAGCAAGCACGTACATCCAGCGAGGAGTAATAAAGCCCGTACCAAAAGAAAAATGGCTCGGGTTAACAATATGAATTTGCAAAAGCTAAAATCTCCGTCGGTCGCTCTTTCGACTCTTTCGTCAAAATCCTAACCATAATCGGCGGTCAAGCGCTACAGACCTTTTTACTGAGCTGACAACGATCAGCTTAGTCCCTCTTGAATACTAAATAGTGAGGCAAAGAGAGACCCGTAGTTCGTTTCTACAGTATATAGGGCTAAGGCCCAGTATGATCAGCCAGTTACCGCACGGGTTGGGAGAATATATGAAAACAACACAACAGGTCGCAGATTACGTAAAAGGAAAGTTACATGGGCAAGGCGACATCCCCCTTAACAACATAGGAAGCCTGCAACATGCCCCGCCAGGTGCATTAGCGTATGCCGAAGCAAAATATGTTGATGATATAGCAGCGAGTCAAGCGTCCTGCATTCTCGTGCCGCCTGGTGACATCCCTGACCGTACGGTCATCGTCGTCGAAAACCCTCGCGTAGCATTTGCTCGAGCTGCTCACTGGCTCGTCCCAACTACATTACCGGAGCCTGGCATCCACGAAACAGCCCTCATTGATCCTGATGCAATAATCGACCCAACAGCCTCAATCGGCGCATGGGCAATTATTGAAAAAGGGGTGCACGTCGAAAAACACGTTACTGTTTTTCCAGGCGCCTACATCGGGGAGAATTGCCACATCGGCGAACAATCTATCTTGTACCCGAGGGTTGTACTCTATCCAGGTTCACAAGTCGGAGATCGGGTAATTCTTCATGCTGGCGTCATCGTCGGGGCCGACGGATTTGGATTCGCCTTCGACGGGAACCAGCATCTCAAGATTCCCCAAATCGGGACTGTCAAGATCAAATCCGATGTGGAGATTGGTGCCAATAGTTGTATCGACCGTGGCGCTTTCGATGAAACATGTATCGACTCCGGCGCTAAACTCGACAATCTATGCCAAATCGCACATAACGTGCATATCGGTTCCCATGCAATCATCTCCTCGCAAACTGGGATCGCCGGTAGTTCAACTGTCGGACGTGAGGCCATGATCGGAGGCCAGGTTGGAATCGCTGATTATTGCCGTATCGATGACTATGCGATGGTCGGTGCCCAATGCGGCATACCAACCCGCAAACGTATTCCCGCTGGGCAAGTATTTTGGGGGACGCCTGCACGCCCGCTCAAAGACATTAAGCAGCAACAAGCAAGCCTCGGTCGGTTGCCGAAAATGAAACAAGAGATTCAGGAACTACGCGAAGAAATCGCAGCACTGAAAAGAACGATCTCTGCGAATAATAGCTAACTAGCGCCTAGCCTCAAGTAATTGATCGACTAGACCAAGGACATCAGCAACGGAAATTGCTTGAAGACAAGGCGGACGTCCGTCCTCCGAAGGAAGCGACGGACAATCTTCAAAAAACCGTTCTCGACACGGAGCACATTCAAATCCCGCTGAAACCGAAGAATGCACTCCAACCGACAATGCATGTTGAGCACCAGGACCAGTTTCATCAGGCACTGACGAACCAAAAATAGTGACGGTATCAATACCGGCCGCGCCGGCCAGGTGCGCTGGGCCACTGTCATTACCGATATACAAGGAACACCGTTCGAGCAGCGCCGCCAGCTCCGGCAAGGAAAGATCTGACACCAACGCAATCCCGTGAGCTCGAGCCCAATCCTCACTCTCGGGAAAAGGTGGTCGGGCGTGCACAATAACGTGTCTCGATACTTCCCGCCCGGACAGTCGCTCAGCGAGAACACGGAACCGACTCGCGGACCATGCCCGTGGAATCTTTGCAGCAGCAGGGTTAATAAAAATCGGTCGAACAGCAGTATTCCACGACATCGCCTCAAACAGCTGTGTGACAAACGTATAGTCAGTTGGATTCAAGGAAAGCGATGACAGGGTCACTCCTCCAGCATTTCCGAAACCCCGAATTAAATCGAGGTAGGTTTCAACGCGGTGCACCTGAGGCCGTAATTTAATTGCGCTCGTTAGTAGCCAACTCCGACTATCCGTGCCATGCCCAATCCGAACCCGACTACCGGACAACCAGGTCGTAAACGCTGCCTCAAACGAAGGTGCCATCACAACTGCAACCTTAGGTTTGTAACGGCGTATCGCCAGCGCCGCTGACCAAACCGACGCAAGACTTTTGAAACCATTGGTTTCAGGCGCAGGGACAAAGTCGTCAAACACTCCGAATCGCCGAACTAAAGGTAAGTGAGCCGACTTGGCCATCGCAACGAGACGAACCGGCCCCAACAACGACCGTATTGCCTGCACCGCAGGCCGAGCCATCATAATGTCACCAATCCAGTTAGGAAGGCGGATAAAGATGCATCTGTTCTCCACGAAGTCTAATAATATGCGCCATGCCATCGTCAGCCGTAATATCCCTGTCAGACGTCACAATAAAGCGTGAAGGCCGAACCATCCTAAATTCCATCAATTGGAGTGTCTTCTCAGGAGAACGTTGGGTCGTTCTTGGCCCGAATGGATCCGGAAAAACCACATTATGCCGCGTGGCTGGTCTCTATCTGCACCCAAGCCAAGGAAACATCGACGTAATGGGCCAACGATTGGGTCGAACCGACGTGCGTTTGTTGCGATCCAAAATCGGATTCACTAGTCAAGCTTTGGCCGACATGATGCGTCCATCCCTATCGGCTTTAGACATTGTGATGACGGGGCGCCATGCAGCATTAACACCCTGGTGGCACACGTACAGCGACAGTGACCGTAAGCAAGCGTCGGAATTGCTACAACGGTTCAAATGCGCACACCTGTCCAATGCCAAGTACGCCACATTATCTGCCGGCGAACGTCAACGCGTCATGCTCGCACGTGCATTAATGAGCGAACCACCACTACTCATCCTTGATGAACCAACTGCCGGCCTAGACCTCACTGGGCGCGAACAATTCGTCTCTCTACTCGCACAAATTGCTAAAAACGAAACACTCCAAAGTGCCATTTTGGTCACTCACCATGTCGATGAAATCCCTCCAGGATTTACTCATATTTTGCTGCTGTCAAACGGCGCGCCCGTAGCTCAGGGACCTATCCAAAAAACGCTCACCCCCGAATTATTATCGGAGTGCTTTGGAATATCTCTACAACTAGAACATCGAGATAATCGGTGGGCCGCCTGGAGCTCAGGCTAAGATGACATCGTGCAACGCAGTCAATCGCCACTTTGGCGTTACATCCTTTTTCAAGTTCCCGGTTGGGTACTCGCCCTAATCGGCGCTTGGTGGCTCGATGCATCGCAAAGTGTTCCGGCGTGGGTCTCGATCAGCTTACCAATCTGTTGGGTTGTCAAAGACATGGTGCTTTATCCCTTCTTACGGGATGCCTACGGTCAACATGACTCGCTTCCAATCGAACGATTGATCGGCTCGCAAGTCCACGCCA
>CAYFJM010000035.1:0-12327 GCA_964343415.1 uncultured Vicinamibacteraceae bacterium
ATTTTGAGCCATGTGGTCGAAGACGGAACACTCGTGGATGTGTGTATCAGCACCGGGTCGGGAACAACGCTTGAGCACTATCTCCATCGGACCGCGGTCAATGGTGCCGATGACCGGGGTGGAGCCCTAATACTTGGTGCTGCCTTAGAGATGCATGCCTTGGCATCGATGCAGTAATACAGTGCGTGAAACGCTAGAATGGGGTGCTCGGGTAAATCCATGCACGGGAGTTGTCTTATGGCTAATCGCATCGTGGGAAGACGGGGCTGTCCATTTGTTTTCATGGTTGTGGTCGCCCTGTCTGGGGCAGGAACGTTCATTATTGGCCAGGAGTCTGGCACCGACGATTACAGCGTACCTCGTACGGCGGATGGGCATCCTGATCTTCAGGGATTCTGGTCAAACCAAACCTATATTCCATTAGAACGACCGGATGGGGTGGAGGCTGCGTTCTACACGGATGAAGAAGTTGCAGCGCTAGAGCAAGGACGTGCACAGAACGAGGCAGCCCAAACGACACCGGGCACGATCCCTGATGTCCATTACGACTTTACCCAATTTGGACTTGATCGTAGTCAGGCCGATTTTGCACGCAATCGCCGGACGTCGTTGATTGTCGATCCGCCCACTGGCCGACTTCCTCCAACGAATGCGGAAGGACAACAACGAGCGCGAGATCGTGCAGACGCGCGTGAAGGAATCGGTCGGTGGGATTCGGCGGAGGCCAATCAACTTGATGACCGGTGCATCATTATGCGAGGTGCAGGTCCCCCGATGATGAACGCAGGTTATAACAGTAACTACCAAATTGTTCAGAATCGTGACTACGTCATGATCCTTGTTGAGATGATTCACGACGCGCGAATTATTCCACTGGATGGTCGTGAGCACCCCGCCGCGTCAGCCCGACAATGGATGGGTGTGCCCCGGGGACGATGGGACGGGGAGACGCTCGTGGTCGAGACCACGAACTTCAATGGAAAAAACCCGTTTAATGGATCGAGCGATCAGATGCGCGTCATAGAGCGTTTTACAAGAACTGGGGATGACGCGATTACCTATACCTTTACGGTTGAAGATTCCGGAACATGGGATGTACCGTGGACCGCGGAAATGCTCATGACGAGTACACGCGGCCCTCTGTTTGAGCATGGTTGTCACGAGGGGAATTACGGCCTTTACAACACCCTTGTGGGTGCGCGTCTTGAAGAACGGCAGGCAGCAGAGGCGGCGGCCAGACAACAGCAACAGCGATAAGCGGATGAGAAAGAAGCGATATCAGACGGAGTTGGCATCCTTGGTGTGCGCTGTGGTTGGCGTCTTCCTTTTGGTTCCGTCAGTAGCGGTTGCGCAGTCTGATGGATATCGGGCACCCAGAACCGCAGAGGGAACACCGGACTTAAATGGCATCTGGCAGGCCATCAATACGGCCCATTGGGATATTGAGCCGCATGGTGCGAGTCAAGGTACGACCAGAGAACTAGGCGCGTTAAATGCTATGCCGGGTGGCTTGGGTGTGGTCGAAGGGGATGTGATTCCATACCGTCCAGAGGCACTCGAGCAAAGGAATGACAACTTTGCCAATCGCGTGGCACGAGATCCAGCGATTAAATGTTATTTACCAGGTGTGCCACGGGCGATGTATATGCCTCATCCATTCCAAATTATCCAGAGTACTGATCACATCATGATCGTGCATGAATTTGCGGGAGCCGTACGCACCGTCTATATGCAGGACCATGTGCCAGCGCCGGCACCCAGTTGGATGGGCTGGTCAAATGGTCGATGGGAAGGCGACACGCTGGTTATCGAAACAACGGGCTTCAACGGAATGACATGGTTTGATCGGAGCGGGAACTTTCATAGTGATGGGCTCCGTGTGGTTGAACGGATTAGTGCGCGGAGTCCAGAGACGTTGAATTATGAGGTGGCGATCGAAGACCCTGAGGTCTTTACACGCTCATGGACGATGCACATGCCGTTGTATCGACGGGTGGAAGCGAATGCTGAGTTGATGGAATTTCGTTGTGTCGAATTTGTAGAAGATCTGATGTACGGACATCTTAGGAAGCAGCCAGATTGAATGGCACGGGCCAAGTGAAGTCCCAGGTGGACATGGAGGAATCATGAGAACCATTGCCGTACTTGCTATCACAGCTATCGTGGCGTTCGGTGGAGCAACAGACCTCACGGCGCACCACGCCTTCTCAGCAGAATTTGATATTGAGAAACCACTGACTGTCGAAGGAACGCTCGTAAAGTGGGACATGATCAATCCACACTCCTGGTTTCATATCGAGGTGACGGAGGAGGATGGCACCGTCGTCCCGTGGCAAATCGAGGGTGGTAGTCCGAATGAACTTATTCGGAATGGTGTGACGCAGAATACCGTGGAGATCGGCACGGTATTGACGATTGAAGGCTATCGCGCCAAAGATGGCACGGAGAAAGCCGTTGGGCGCAATTTTGTTCTAGCGGATGGATCTCGCCTCTTCCTCGGCGGTTCGGGTCAACGAGCCGGCGGCGGTCAGTAGAGGTACGACTTGTCCAAAACAAGAGTAGTCTCTACGTCAGTTGTGCTGTCGCTTGTACGAACCACCGTTAATTTAGTGGCACAAACGCCAGTGCGTAGTTCCCGTTCAGCGGAATGACCAACTGGTTCTGCGTTGAGTCGTAGCACATGGATGCTGCGCTTGGGATACCCGAGGCGATGATCTCAGCGTCCTGGCCTGGCCTGATACGAGATACGCTGCCGTAGCGCACACTACTGACATACTTTGTTCCGTCGGCGGTGACGACGACGCCGTCATTGCCCCCCTCGGCGGCATGCTCGGTACGAATCACGTCGCCGTTTGGGTTGTAGGTGATGACGGCGTTGTCACCCACGTTGACCACGACGATATTCCCATCCTGATCGATGGCGACACCATTCGGCTGGACGAGTGGAGGGCCGTCTGCAAATAAGGAGACGTCGCCGCTTGCGGTCACCTTCCACATTTGTTCTGGGTTCCTCGTGTTTGATGCGTAGACGGTTCCATCATCCGCAACGGCGATCCCATTCAGGATCGTTGAGTCGGGTACCGGGATAGAACGCATGGGCCGGCCTGTGGCGAGGTCAAAGAGTCGGACGTGCCCTGAATCGACGGTATAGAGGACGTTACCTTTCACGGCGCTGCCTAGGGGATCGTAGAGTTCTAATCCGTCCCGGGTAGCCCCGATCCACTTTGGTGTGTGCACGCTGCCATCAGGGTTGATGAGGGAGACATATCCGTCATTACTCGGTGAGCCTGACGCAGCGACGCCGGCGTCGTTATCTCCGCGGTTGCCAGTGTTCATGGCTAAAATAAGATTTTTATTCGGGTCAAAGGTGCAGCTTTCTGAGAAATGAAAACTGCCAAACACTTTCACATTGTCGGACATCGATTGCCAGACCCCGGCTTCATTTGTTGCGCCAATAGGGTCGCCCGTTGAAAACTCCTGTGCGGTGACTGGAACAACCAGCGCCATCGAGAAAAGAACTGCTGGAACAACGTGTCTGAATGTCCTTTGTGTCATCAATGTGCCCATAATAATTACTTTCTCCGTGTTAGGTCCGAATGATCTCCAATAAGGATATCAATTCAACGTCAGGAGGGCGAAGTCGCTGCGGAAGGCTTGACGTGCCCGCTGAGTGTCTGCAGGTCGCCTCCCGACGGGGTTTGATACACGCGGAGGTCAAATTCAGATGCCACAGCGAGTATATGGTCGAAAATATCCGACTGAATGTCTTCGTACCTGACCCAGTCTTGGTCCCGGCTAAAGACATATATTTCAATGGGGAGGCCGTGCGGGGTTGGTGCCAATTGCCGAACGAGGAACGTCATGTTCACGTCGATCATTGGATGGCTGTTCAGGTACGCAACCACATAGGCACGAAACGTCCCGACGTTCGTCAGTCGGCGGCCGTTGACGGGTGTGGATGCATCCACGCCTCGTTCGGCGTTCCACGACGAGATTTCTTCACGTTTTCGCTCCATGTATTCCGCGACGTGTTGGATTTTGACAAAGCGTGCCAGCATGTCGTCATCGCAGAACTTGATTGACTGCATGTCGATATTAATGGCGCGTTTAATGCGTCGGCCGCCAGATTCGGTCATGCCGCGCCAGTTTTTGAACGATTCTGTGATGAGGGCATAGGTTGGGATGGTCGTAATAGTTTTGTCCCAGTTTTGAATTTTGACCGTGGTCAACGCCACTTCAAGGACGTCTCCATCAGCCCCATATTTGGGCATCTCGATCCAGTCTCCTCGGGCGACCATTCTGTTGGCGGATAGCTGGATACCCGCAATGAAGCCGAGGAGTGGGTCTTTGAAGACCAACATGAGGACGGCGGTCATCGCACCCAGACCACTGAACAGCAGGACAGGTGACCGACCCAAGACGAGTGACAGTACCGCGATGGCTGCAAGTCCGTAGATGACGAGCTTGAGTACTTGCACGAAACTTTTGACAGGGATCTCTTTAGATAATGGGGATGCTCGAAGAATGTCGATGGCGGCATTCAGGCCAGCGTCAATCACAAAGACGATTACGAGCACCATATAGATCAACGTGACCTGTCGAATGAGAAGACCGACGGCGATGTAATCCCCGAAGACCGGCAGTGCTAGAAGGTAAATAACGATGGCGGGTGCTAATCGAGAGAGTCGATGCACCACTCGGTGTCGGAGTAGTGCGTCATCCCATTCAGTACTGGTTTTTTGAAGAAACGTCGTGACGGCTTGTACCACGACACGTTTCGTGACGCGGTCCGCAACATAGGCGACACAGAGAACGAGCAGTGCTTCAATGGCCGTGGCCGCAAGGGCCGTACCTTGAAGGCCAAAGCCCTGATCCGCGAAAAATATTCGTAACGGAGTCAGCGTAACCTACTTCTTTTTCTTCTTACCGGCCGTATCGGAACCACCCGCGAGTACAAGTCCGAGTCCCATGACCGCGATGATTAGCCCAACGAGTGGGACAACTACAAGCATCATTTCCATAACGCTAATAAGGATACTGGATCCCGGACTCCACCTATACTACTAACAGGATAGGAGGGGGATGCGATGGAGCGTTGGGTGTTCTGGGTAGTTTTGCTGTGTGTTGGTGTGAGTGGCTGTACAAGTGACCCCGTGCCCGATCCGGCAGCGGAAATGCCGGTGTCGACGTCCCCGACGCCTCCGTCGGAGACGTTGCCGGCTGTGATTGTTGCAAACAGATCTGGCTTTATTCCAGAGGGTGTGGAATATGACATGGCGAATGGTCGTTTGTTGACGGGGTCGCTGTCGGAGGGGTCGGTGTTTGAAATCGGACCTGACGGGCAAGTTACCGAGTTTGTAACCGACGCAGACCTCGTCTCTTCTGTTGGTATCGAAGCCGATGAAGCGTATGGCAGGCTGTTTGTTGCTAATGCTGACCGGTCGGTCTTTCAAGGGGAAGGACAAGGCCAAGCGAAATTAGGGGTCTATGACTTATCGACTGGTTCCCGACTTGCCATGGTGGACTTGGCTAGCACGGTCAATGACCCGCCGGCGGATGCGGCGTACTTTGCGAATGACGTCGCTGTTGCGGACAATGGAACTGCATACGTGACCGATACACGATTGAGCGTGATTTATGAGGTTTCCACTGATTATGAAGCCTCGTTGTTGCATCGTTTCGACGATGGCGGGTCGGGTCCCAATGGGATTGTTTACCATCCGGCCGGCTTTTTATTAGTGGCGAGGGGATCGACTTTGTGGAAAGTCCCGGTCGGCAATCCGGAGGCGTCAAGTGAGGTGTCGGTGCCAGAAGAAATTACTGGACAGGATGGCATGGTGTGGAGTGCTATGCGCTTGGTGATTGTCAGTAATGACGCGAATCGCGTTGTCGCGTTGCGCAGTGACGATGAGTGGGGGACAGCAGAGGTTGTCGCTGTGGGTACTTATGAACCGCAGGCAACGACGGCGGCGGTGGTGGGGGATGCCATCTATGTGGTGCATCCACATTTTGCAGATGACGATCCACCAAGTGTGAGTCGAGTAGAGCTGCAATAGTACTTGTGAGGAGGACGAGATGAAACGGACAATAATTCTTGGAGCAGTAGTCGTTGTTGGTGGTTTATCGATCGGACTCGGGTCTCAACAATTAAACCCTGCGGCCGTGGAAGCCACGCAGATTGAGCCCGTCAAAGGAAATCTGTACGTCATTGGTGGCGGCGGTCCTGGCACTGACGAATTTAGTGGGGGTAATAGTGGTGTCTTCGTTGGGTCTGACGGGGTAACACTTGTTGATACGAAATTGGGTGGTTGGGGACAATTGTTGCTAGATCGTATTGCCACCGTGACCGACAAGCCGGTTATTCGGATTATTAACACCCACACGCATGGCGATCACATCGGGAGTAATAGTTTCTTCCCAGCGTCAGTCGAAATCATCGTGCATGAAAACACGCAGGCCAACATGCAAGGAATGGAAATGTTTGAGGGTGACAATGCTCATGGACTTCCCGACCAGGCGTATACCGACACCCTAACGATTGGCAGTGGGAGCGATCAAATCGACCTCTATTATTTCGGTGCAGGACACACAAATGGAGATACATTTGTGGTGTATCCAGCGCTACGGGTGCTCCAAACCGGTGATATGTTTCCCTGGCGTGATGCCCCGTTCCTTGACCGGAACAATGGTGGGAGCGGACTCGCACTGCCGGATACGCTCGAACGTTTGATTAATACGGTGACCGACATTGATACGGTCGTGCCTGGCCACATTCCTGTGACGACGCCTGGCGATCTTCGGCAATTCCAGCGGTTTACGTACGACCTTCGTGAAGCGGTACGAAATGCACGGGATACCGGGAAATCAGTAGAGCAGGCGGTATCCTCCATCGACTTGACGGCTCAGTATCACGGCTACAACACGAATCGAATGGCGGCAGCGATCCGTGTGATCTACGAGGAACTCGGGCAGTAGCGGTGAAATCATTCGGCAGTGTGTCGAGGAAGTACTTGCGTAAGACAGGGGTGTCGTATGCCAGAGGGTAACAGGTGAAACGAACTCGGTACGGAGACGTGTGGTTGGTGGTCCCACTGTGCCTAACCTTGGCGGTCGGGGTTCTTGGGACGGAGCTTGCGAACGCTCAACAGGAGCGGGTTGTCCAGATGGACACACTGAATGTCCGAGATGTGCTCTATCACTTGGCCGGCGGTGGTGGTAATGGGTTGGCCTTGATTGACGAGGTGAGTGATACGCCGGGTGTGGTCCTGATTGACACGAAGCCGTCAGGGTGGGGTTCCGCGACACTTGACGTGTTGGGTCAAGTAACGGACCTGCCTGTTCGCACGATTATTAATACGAATGCTCATGCAGACCATGCGGGGAGTAACGCCGAATTTGGTCCAGATGTGGAAGTGATCGCGCACGCTAATGCTGGGGCTCACATGATCGCTAGGGGACTTTATGCGGCAGGTGACCTGGGTCTTCCGACAACGACTGTAGCCGAACGGTATGGATTTTTAGACGATGTCGATCGGATCGAACTTTACTATTTTGGTGTCGGCCATACCGACGGCGACCTGACGGTGGTGTTCCCAGGGAAAGAGGTGGCTTATCTGAGTGACTTGTTCCCCATGAAAGGCGTTCCAGCGATCGACCGAGAGCACGGGGGTAGCGGACTAGCGTTTCCAGAGACCCTTGATCGTATTGTTGCAGAGATTGCTGGTGTCAGTCGCGTCATCACCGGACATGGGCCGTTTCCGACGACCTACGCCGGTCGTGGTCGAAGGGAAACAGGCGCACGGCGCGCTTGGGCTGGGTTCTATACGTGGGATGATCTCACGGAGTATGCGGCATTCGTGCGCATCTTTGTTGAATCGATTATGCGGAGCTACGAAACTGGTCAGGCGATCGATGAGGCTCTTACTGGTCTGCAGATTCCCGCAAAGTATAGCGACTACGACATGGAAAATGCGATGGCGAGTGCGGAAGCAATTTATGCCGAACTGGATGAGAGATAGGTGACCGGGGGTCAGATGAGAGCTAGACGCTGTTGGGTTGTTTTTGTCCTTCTCGGGGTCTTGTCAACGACCAAGGGCTTTGCGGAGGATTGGCCTGAGTTTCGCGGTGCTGGTCGGTTGGGTGTGTGGCAGGAAACTGGTGTGCTGGAGCGGTTTCCTGATACTGGATTGAAAGCGCGATGGAGGATGCCGGTACGTGCCGGTTATTCAGGACCGGCGGTCGCGGATGGTCGGGTGTTTGTCACGGACTTTGAGATGACGAATGGTATGCGAGGCACCGAACGGGCGTTAGCCCTCGATGAAGCAACAGGAGAGCAGTTGTGGGTGCAAGAGTGGCCGGCCGACTATGCGGGGATTCAATGGGAGGTTGGTCCGAGTGCGACACCGACGGTGGATGGTGAACGGGTCTACGTGCTTGGGCGGACGGGTGTGCTCTCGGCATTGAAGGTCGACACGGGTGAATTACTCTGGCGCAAGAGTTACAGCGAAGCTTATGCCGTCGATCGTATGCGTTGGGGATTTGATTGGGGATTTGCCAGTGCGCCGCTCGTTGATGGCGACCGGTTGATCTGCTTTGTTGGCGGTCCGGAGGCGCGTGTGGTTGCCTTCGATAAGATGACGGGCGAGGAAATCTGGAGGGCGTTGCAGAGCGAGGCAGATCTGGGCGTCGCACAACCGATGATTATTGAGGCGGGCGGTGCGCGTCAGCTAATTGCGTGGGATCCTGAAGAAGTAGTGTCTCTCGATCCGGTGACTGGGTCGGTCTACTGGCGGCAACCATATGTTGTTGGTGGGGCCATGACTGTGGCGATGCCGGTTCAAGTTGGGCAGCAGTTATTCTTTTCGACGTTTTACGATGGGCCGATGATGTTGACACTGAACCAGGACCGCCCAGACGCAACGGTAGCCTGGAAAGGGAGTAGCAATAGTGAGATTCGGACTGAGGGTTTACATGCGGTTCTTGCGACCCCAATTATCGATGGGGATTACATTTACGGAATTTGTAGTTACGGACAATTACGGGCGTTGAATGCGCGGACTGGTGAACGTTTGTGGGAAACCCAGGATGCGACGGTCGAACGCCGACGGTGGGTATCAGGTTTTTTGGTGCAACAAGGCGATCGGGTGTTTATGAATAACGATCGGGGGGAGATTATCATCGCTCGTTTGGATCCAGCTGGGTACGAGGAGATTAGCCGTACTCACTTGATCGAACCGACGTCAGCGCCAGGGAATCGGCGTGAGCTACGAAACGTCAATTGGGTTCATCCAGCCTACGCGAATAAGCATATCGTCACTCGAAACGACGAAGAGATTGTGAGCTTTTCGATGGATCCAGCTGATTATGATTGAGGGCTATGGTCGCTTTGGCGTGTTTGCGTGACGCCTGTGGCCGAGCCGAGCGTTTCGTTCGACTCGGCCGCCAGTATCTATTGCTGGTCGGTAGTCTTTCAGTTCTTGGTGGCTGTGCGAACGAGGTTCCGGTTTCGTACGTTCCTGGTGTCTCTATTGAATTGGCCGAGGTTCGGGCTGATACGATTGCAAACGTCCATTACGACCTTTCTTTCTCGATTCCCTCGAACCGCTTAGAGCCCGTTCTCGGAACAGCCGTTGTGAGCTTTGTGTTGACGCGCGCCGGGAATGTTGTGTTCGATTTTGCGCAGAGCGCAGAACACGTGTTGTCAGTTCGCGTCAATGGTGATGAGGCTGACTATGTTGTTGAGAATGAACATATCGTAATTGCTGGGGTGCCGGCAGGACAGGCCAACGTCGAGGTTGAGTTTGTTTGTGGCGATGAGTCTCTTAATCGTCAGGCCGACTTTATGTATACGTTGTTTGTCCCTGATCGCGCGCGCTTCGCATTTCCGGTCTTCGATCAGCCGGACATCAAGGCGCGGTATGCACTAGAACTCGAGTTTCCTTCGGATTGGCGGGCGGTGGCCAATGGGCCTCGGCTGAGTCGTGAGATGGAGGGTGAACGAGTCACGGTGCGGTTTGGGGAAACGGCCTTTATCAGTAGTTACCTGTTTTCGTTTGCAGTTGGTCGGTTTGAAGTCGTCGAGCACGAACGCGACGGCCAGACGCTTGCCCTGTACCACCGGGAAACTGATCAGGAGCGAGTCCAGCGGAATATGCAGGATATTTTTTCGCTTCACCACGACGCACTTGCGTGGATGGAGGACTATACGGGAATCCCGTATCCGTTTGAAAAGTTTGAGTTTGTGGCCATGCCGTCGTTCCAATATGGCGGCATGGAACACCCAGGGTCTATTTTGTATCGTGCTGAGGCGTTGTTTCTTGATCCGACTGCTACGCAGAACATGCAGTTAGGTCGAGCCAGCCTGATTGCCCATGAAACGGCACATCAATGGTTTGGCGATCTGGTGACTATGAAATGGTTTAACGATGTATGGATGAAGGAAACGTTTGCGAATTTTTTTGCTGCGAAAATAGTGAATCCAGCGTTTCCCGACATCGACCACGATCTGCGGTTTCTTCTCGCCCATTATCCGGCCGCATACGGTGTTGACCGAACAGCGGGTTCAAATCCAATCCGGCAGCCGTTGGCCAACCTGAACGAAGCCGGTACGTTGTATGGAGCGATCATTTATGAGAAAGCCCCGATCGTTGTGCGTCAGCTTGAACGGTTGATTGGGGCGGAGGCCTTGCGGGATGGGCTGCGAGAGTATCTCGGTACGTACGCCTACGGGAACGCTGACTGGAAGGATCTGGTCACTATACTCGCTCGGCATTCCGGAGATGATCTGGTTGAGTGGAGTCGTGTCTGGGTCGAAGAAAGTGGCCGACCGCGAATTCGGTCAATGCTCGAAACGGAAGAAGGCCTGGTGACGCAGTTGTACCTTGAGCAAGAGGACCCTACGGGCAATGGGCGGTTTTGGAATCAACGGTTTGACGTGTATCTTGGCTATGAAGTCGGCCGGTCGGACACGGCGTCAGCGCATTTACGTAATTCTCGGGTTGAGGTGCCCGGGGTACGCGGGCGTCCGGTTCCAGATTATGTCTTGGTGAATGGCGACGGAGTCGCCTACGGCTCGATGGGTCTTGATGATCGCTCAAAATCGTTTCTGCTGGAATCGCTTGAGGATATTGAACAGCCATTGCTCCGCGCGGTGAGTTGGCTTTCCTTGTGGGATGCCGTTTTGGAGGGTGAGCTGCCGCCAACACGATTTTTGGAACTCGTAGAGCGGGCACTTCCAATTGAATCGGTGGAGCAAAATGTCTCGCTGGTCTTGGGTTATCTCGAAACGACGTATTGGAAATATCTGTCCGCATCGGGTCGCGAACGGGTGGCCGCTGAGTTGGAAGAGATGCTATGGCAGCAAGTCGTGGCGTCTGACAGTGTGAGTGAACGATCTGTGTATTTTAGGGCTTACCGGGGCATCGCTACTACAGAAGGTGCTGTTGAACGACTGCATGCGGTGTGGCAGGGTAACAATGTTGTGCCTGGACTGACGCTAACAGAACGGGACTTGACGACATTGGCGTTGGAGTTAGCGGTCCGAGGCGTGGACGGTGTCGAGGATATACTCCGCACGCAGCTCGAAGGAATCGAGAACGGTGACCGACGATCTGAATTTGAATTTATTATGGATGCTGTATCCGCAGTTCCGTCCGATCGGGATGAGTTTTTTTCACAGCTGACCGACGCAAGTAATAGAGAGCGCGAAACATGGGTATTGCGCGGATTGCAATATCTAAATCATCCGATTTGGGCACAGCAAGCTGAACGATATTTACCGGAGAGCCTTGAGTTACTTGAGGAAATTCAGAGAACTGGTGATATATTTTTTCCGGAACGCTGGCTCGGTTCGATATTGAGCGGGCATCAGACAGCGTCCGCAGCAGCCATCGTCCAGGACTATCTGGCTACCCATCCAGAATTGCCGGGGCGATTGCGGCTGAAAGTGCTCCAGGCCGCTGATAGTCTCTTCCGAGCGCAGCGTGTCGTAAACTGACTAGGGCGAAAAGGTACATGGTGGGAACAATAGGAGACATCAGTCGCAAACTTGGCGTCAGGATATCTGTCGTGCTGGTATGCCTGGCTGGAGTGCTTATTGGGCATGCCGACCGAGTTGTAGCGCATCCGGCACCGTTTAGTTTTGTGGATGTTACCGTACGAGACCAGCAGGTCGACGTTGCGGTTATTGTGCACATTTGGGACGTTGCGCATGCATACGGTTTGGAAGATCCGAGTGTGTTGCTGGATGCTGCTACCGTACGGCGGGTGGTCAGGGGATTGGGTGAATTGATTAACACTCGCCTCTCCGTGATAGTGGATGGGCGGGAC
>CAYFJM010000036.1:0-12287 GCA_964343415.1 uncultured Vicinamibacteraceae bacterium
GAACTCGGCAAATACGGCTAGTACCCGCGGATCCGCAAACGGTAATATTTGCGTCAAGAGCACACCCGCAACATCGTGTGTCGGATCAATCCAGAAATACGTATTGTAAAGACCGGCCCACGCCAGACTCCCCGCCACACGTCGACCAGGTTGGTCATCACGATTAACAAGAAATCCGAACCCCCATCGTCCGTCTCCTAAGGTGAGTGGGTGAAAGTCATTCGAACTCTCAGGAGCTGTCGATATCCATTCGCCCGCGTCGAGGGAACCAATCTGATTCTCTCCCATCATCGCAATTGTTTCAGACGACAGTATCTGGGCTCCATCCAATGAACCATCATTCAGCCACATTCGCATAAACCGTGAATAATCACTCGCGGTCGACCAAAGACCACCACCACCATTAAATTCTGTCACTGACACTGGATCATCCCTGACCTGTTGTACTAAGTCCCCACTCAATTGTCGGCGTGATACGGTCACCGTCCTCAACGCCGCTTCGTCTGGGACATTGAAAGACGTATCCATCATTTGTAAGGGTTCAAAAATATGCTCACGGAAATAGTCTTCAAGGCTTTGACCGGAAATCTCCTCGACAACACGACCAACCCAATCCGTATTCGTCCCGTACAACCAATCAGTTCCTGGCTCGAACAACAATGGTTCAATCACCCCTTGATCCACCGTAGACGGCTCAAAATCTCTGGTGGTGGCACTCGTAAACGAATACCCAAACCCAGCCGTGTGGGTCAGGAGGTGACGAAGCGTTATCGCGGTTTGAGGTGGGCGAAGCGTATACGCACCGTTTTCAGAATCAAGGCCGTCAACGACCAACGCCCGGCCTAATTCAGGAAGGTAGTCAACCGCCGCCACATCAAGTTCGATAAGGCCACGTTCCACAAGCTGCATCGCCGCAACAGACGTGACAGGCTTCGTCATTGAGGCAATACGAAAGATCGCATCGGTCCTCATCGGCATATCAAGAATATCGTCAGCCGTGCCACGCGCCCCACGATAGAACACACCATCGCGGTCGACCGCCATCGCGACCACACCGAGCACTTCTTGACGACGAACGGCACCTGCGAGCACGTCATCGACCCGCTCCGCCGCGGAACGCCGGATTCCCAAGTCTTCACTCTCCGAGGTAGACGGTTGCGTACACGCCACAAACACCACCACTAGAGCCATCCCAACCAGCGCAACAAAACGACGGCACGGCATTGCCGGAGTATAGCCTGTGGTACAGTGTGAACGTTGCCAAATAAGCCCACTATGGATAGCGCGCTGGTCTTCCTCGACCCGACTGACGAACAGGAACCGCTGGGGCGACGACTTGCACCTCGCCCGTCGGGTCTCAACGGAACAATTGGTATCGTCGATATCTCCAAACCCCGTGGAGATGTCTTTTGTGATGAACTGGAAAATCTATTCACGACCGAAAATCCATCGATCACAATCGTCCGTCTGAGAAAACCAACATTCACAAAACCATCGCCCAATGATCTCCGAAATGAGGTCGCAGAACGATGCACCGCGGTCATCCAAGCATTAGCTGATTGAGGGTCCTGCACGTCGTGCAGTGTGCACGACCTGGCCGATTACGAAACAAGGGGCATTCCGACGGTCATGGTCGCCTCCTCGGAATTCGTGGCAGCAGCAGAGAAACAGTCCACAGCACTCGGGTTACCCGCCCTGGCAACCCAAGCCGTCTATGTACCCCATCCCATTCAAGACGCAACGGATACAGAAATGAGAGCTAAAGCCCGTGATGCGTTCAAAGCGATCGTAGCCGCGATCACCGATTAGCTGACGTCGTGCTACCGATGTTAGGCATGAAGCTGAATGAGAATAACTGAGCAATCGACGACATCCGCAACAGGACATCCTAAACCCCACAGCGCGCCATGACTGCCACACAGCCTAATGACAACGTCGACCTTATCGAGTGGTATTTTGAGCAAGGATGGACGGACGGACTCCCCGTCGTACCTCCGACCCCTGACGCCGTCGCTGCAATGCTGGAATCTCTTGGTGGCGAAGCCGACCGTGTCGAAGCCAGGATCCCTCCACGCTGGGGTTCACTCACGCGTGAAGTTCTAGCAATAAATCTTGTCTTGGCGGGTTGCCTTCCTGCATACGCCAAGGTCGTTCGTGCAGCCCTTCTTGCACTTACGAGTCCACATTTCAATCTGAACGGTGTGCAGGCCACGACACATATGGCCGCACCGCTTCTTGTTATTAATGGTCCCGTTCGACACGACATTCAGTTGAATAGTGGAGCAAATGTGTTCGGCTCTGGAGTTCGTGCAAATGCCACAATCGGACGAGCCATTCGTCTTGTGTTGCTTAACGTTGGCGGAGCGTGGCCAGGCGATCTTGACAAGAGCACCCTGGGACACCCTGGAAAATACACCTTCTGTATTGGCGAAAATGAAGAAGCGAGTCCCTGGGCCCCGTACCACGTCGAGCAGGGATACACCGCAGAAGACAACACGGTTTTCTGCCTTGCAGCAGAAGGCCCACACAGTGTGACGAACCACGTCGCAAATGACCCGCAAGGTATCCTCGACAGCCTCATCTCGGCCATGAGTACCATTGCACACAACAATGCGGTAAGCAGTGGAGCGTGCGCCGTCGTTCTAGGGCCAGAACACGCATCAACCATTGCGGCGAAGAACTGGTCACGACAAGATGTAAAACGGTATCTGTGGTCAAATACTACAAATACATATGATGACATCAGCTTTGGCGGACGATACGGTCAGATCTACAATCGAAACTTGCCTAAGTGGTACAAGCGTGAAACAGGAGCACGGATTCCGATTGTGCCATCACCAGATGACATCCATCTCTTTGTTGCCGGTGGTGAAGCCGGCCGCTTTTCAGCATTTCTGCCTGGATGGGGACACATGAGTGCGCCTGTGCTCCGCGAACTCGACGGCCGATCGCTCGCTCGTGACGCCTGCATCGACGGCACTTGTGAACTATGACGACAACGGTCTTACCTTCAGGTCAGATTGTTTATGACCCTCGCGGCCAGATTTCGGTTGAGCCGGTTATACCTGCGCGACGCCCATCGTCGTTGGAAGGCATCCGACTTGGCATCCTCACCAACTCGAAATGGAATGCGTCACGGCTCTTACGCCGCGTGGTCGCTCACCTTGAAGTAATTTACTCGTTTAGGAGTGTGCGGCAGTACTCGAAAACAAGTTTCTCCAGCCCGGCAGATAGCACCCTATTTGACCAAATCGCCAAAGAGGTTGACGTGGTCATCACAGCAATTGGTGATTGAGGGTCGTGTACGTCGTGCAGTTTGCACGACGCAATTGAGTTGGAACAGCGTGGAATCCCTGTAGCCGTCATCATCACTGACGCCTTCCAGCATGAGGCGAATGTTCAGTGTGAAGCCTTCGGAGCCTCGTGGATCGCACCGGTCGCCATAGAACACCCCTTAAGTACTCTGACCGACGAACAAATCGATTCCCGCGCCGCACAAGCGACAGACGCCTTGGCCATCACAGTCACAACCGACACGGTATGATCTCCGTGTGAATGTTTCACTGGCATACGGACGAGGACGCCTCGCTATCAATGTTCCTGAGGGACGAACCACCGTCATCGAACCCTCCTACATTGAAGGATTACCTGACGAATCCACAGCGATCCGTCATGCCCTCAGACGGCCGATTGGCACGCCACCACTCCGCCGTCTTGTCTCCACCGAAGACACGGTTGCGATTTCGGTCTGCGACATCACGCGGCCCATGCCTAGTTCGACACTCCTACCAGTCTTACTTGAAGAGTTATCACACGTACCTACAAAACAAATCAAGATTTTGATTGCAGCAGGGACGCACCGTGAATGTACACATGACGAACTAGTTGAAATGCTTGGCAAGTCAATCGTCGACAACTGCCAAATTGTCAATCACAACGCCTTCGATGAATCCAGTCTTGTGCACCTTGGAGAGGTCGAGCCGAACGTACCTGTCTGGCTAAATCGTCACTGGGCTGACGCGGATATACGAATCACGACAGGTTTTGTTGAACCACACTTTTTCGCTGGCTTTAGCGGTGGTCCTAAGCTCGTCGCACCTGGACTCGCTGGGTTCAAAACGACGATGCGACTCCACGACGCCGAGATGATTGGGAGTTCAAATGCGCGATGGGGCATCACTGAAGGAAACCCAATTCATGACGCGATTCGTCGTATTGCCGCACACGTCGGAGTTCACTTCAGCGTAGACGTCGCGATCAATCGGAATCGAGAAATTACAAGTCTAGCGGCAGGCAATCTCTTTAAAGTTCATCAGACCATGGCAACACGGGTGAAACAAAGCGCAATGCAGGCCTTCGATACTCCTTTTGATGTGGTCGTGACGACGAATAGTGGCTATCCCCTTGATCAAAACCTGTATCAAAGTATCAAAGGCATGTCTGCGGCTGCTCAAGTCGTGAAACGCGGAGGAACCATCATCTGTGCTGCCGAATGCTCAGACGGTCTACCTTCCCACGGAGAGTATAGAGATATCCTTAACCAACGCGACACGCCGGAAGAATTGCTAGAGATGATCTGCGCACCAGGCCACAACCGGCACGACCAGTGGGAAGTGCAAATACAAGCACAGATCCAACAGCAAGCGCAGGTATTTTTAAAATCAGCTGGGCTTTCTCACGACGATGTACGTGCAGCACATCTCATGCCGATCGATGACGTTGAGTCGACCATCATGGAACAGCTTGACCATGCGGGTAGCGGCGCCCGACTGTGCGTTCTGCCGGAAGGCCCCCAAACCATTCCGTACCTTGCGAGACAGTAGGCCTTACCCGCTTTCAAGCTACGCGTAAATCAAGACAACAGTTTCCGCAACACACGCTGGCTTAACCTGGCCTTCACTCTCGATCACAAAGGTGCTGGTCATCCGAACCGCCTCTGTATTTATTCGCTCAACAGACCGCACTGTTTGCCGTGCGCGCACACGCGCACCCACGGCAACAGCATTGGGAAAACGAACGCGATTTGCTCCGTAATTGATCACGCGTGACACCCCATTAATTTTCAAGAGTTGCCGACCAAGGTATGGGTATAGCGATAACGTCAACAACCCGTGAACAATCGGAACTCCGTATGGAGATTCTTCCCGAGCGCGTTCTGCATCGAGATGAATCCATTGATGGTCATACGTCACGTCTGCAAATCGAGCCACCATTTCTGAGGAAATAGTGACCCATTCGGTTGGACCCATTTCATGCGAAACCAAGGAGTCCAACTGTTCGAGACCTTCGACCTCACGCATCAGAAACCTCTAAAACAAGCCAAACGCTCGCTACACAACGACCACGCTCAGCTATTACAGACTAATGATCGTAGTTACTCTCGCACACATGTAAAAAAGCCTGTCTCCGAGGCAGATCATCCCCTAAAACGGCTTTAGCTCAACCATTAACACCGCAATCAGAATCGCGCCAAATGTCACAGCCCTCCACAAGCCCGCCTGCTCTGAACGTCGAAAAGCCATAGGGGTCGCCATTGCCAAGACCAGCCAACATACGACCTTGATGGCGACCCAACCCGGAAAGGCCAATCCCATCCGTGCAAGCGCACCGAACCCCGTTATCAGCACAACCATCGCCACAATTCCAGAACTCATTAACATGCTCTTCCGCCGCTCAGGCTTCGGAGAAGCAATAGCAGAAAACGTAATCCCCGCAAGAAGGATTACAGACACAATATGTACTATTTGATAGAACTGTAAATTAATCATAGGACTGCCCTTTTACGTTTTACGATAGAGACGTCCCTAAGGCGCCTCGGCGGAAAAACTCAATTCCGGATCATAGCGAAGAATGGTCCGTTCGACCGAAGTAACCAAACTACTGATGTCACTTTGTAAAACAGACGCTGCTTCTGACCCGAACGCCCGCGTGATAATACCCGGCTCATTGAGCTCATCAAAACTGCGGTGATTCTGAACGATTTGCCATTTCGCTGGACCGGGACCATACACAAACTGATACATACCAAACACCACACCAGCTTGACGAAATTGCTCTAAATTCTGACGGAAAAATGCTTCCCATTCTCCTGCACGCCCGGGAGCAATTTGAACCGTCGTCAACTGTGCCAACGCACGACCACTTATGTCGACCGATTCAACGCTCAGGTCAGGACGATACCGAACCGCAAAACTCTGACGACTAACAAGGTACCGACGAAATTCTTCTGCGATCCGAGCAAGGCGATCAGGGTCCAGCGCAACAGCCAGCGGACCACCACGATCAAAATCAGCCATACTTGATATTGGGGTAGCGAACACACGCTCATAAGTGTTCCCAAACTCTGCGGTCTGCCATACCGAACGAAAGGGCACTCCCGCACGCTTGTAGGCTGGAATGAGATCATCGACCTGCAAATCGATAAAATCATTTAAGCGGTCCGGGATCACCTGGATAATGTCAACCCTAAACCAATCATTATTCGCTTCTTCTTGCGCGAACACTACTGGCGACGCCGCAGCAACTAAACAAACGACTATCCCCAAAATATTGGTCAGTGCCTTCATACAATACCCCCTCGACAAACCTCAAAAACGGGTCGTACCACCACTTTATCATCAACCTGTAACAACTTTTCAACAGATGAAATCCAGTACCGCAGCAGCCACGGCCTGTCCGTCCGGTGATCAAAAATGCCATCACGTCCGCTGTATCGTCGTCACAGCCTTGGGTTCGTCCACTTGCCACAACAGGAATCCACCGACCACAAAAAACAGAACCAAGCTACCGACACCAACTCGCTGACTATAAGCATCAGTAAGCAGTCCAAGAAGTAGTGGCCCTACAAAAGACGTTACCTTGCCAGAAAAAGCAAATAAACCAAAGAACTCCGCTTTATGTTGTTCCGGTACTACACGGGCCATAAATGAACGACTTGCTGACTGATTCGGTCCAGCAAAAATCCCGACAAGTACGGCTGACACCCAAAACCAATCACGAGTAGGTGCGACCGCTCCTAGCAGTGTGGCTACGCCAAGAGCCACGACACTCACTAACACCGTATTTTTTGCGCCGATTCGGTCATCAACAAATCCGAACAGAAACGCTCCGACACCAGCACCCACATTAATCACGATGCCAAAAGCGATTAATTCAGAGAAGGTGAAATCAAATGTGCCAACAGCATAGATGCCACCAAACGCAAAGATCGTGACCAAGCCATCATTAAAAAAGAGACGCGCCAGCAAGAAGCGAGAGACCTGACCATAACGTCGCAGTCGACGCAAGGTCTCAATCAATTGCCGAAAGACACCTCGCGCACTCACCGTCCCGACCGAAACAGATTCATCGCGTAGATACAGAAAAGCTGGAACACTAAATACAAGAAACCAAGCGGCCACAAGTAAATTTGTCGCACGTAGATTGAACCCATCCTCGGTAGACATACCGAACCACGGAGACTCCGAGACAAACCCCAGCAATGCGATAACAAGCGCCGCTAGGCCACCGGCATATCCCAAACCCCATCCGTAGCCGGACACGCGCCCGACCTCAGCAGGTTTGGCAATCGAAGGCAAGAATGAGTTGTAAAACACCATAGCAAGTTCGAATGCGACATTTGCAATAACAAACACACCAAGCGCCGTCACAACGGCATAGGAAGAATCAGGGCGCACAAATGCGAGAGCAGTTGTAGTTAAAACACACAGCACCGAACAGCCAATTAGGTAGTGGCGCCGATTTCCCCGGTCGGCTAGCGCACCAGCAATCGGTGCCAACCCCGCAATAATCAGGGCACTCAGTGTGATTCCACGCGACCAGAGAACTGTTCCACGGCCTGGATCATCCGTAAAGTTCTCCGTGAAATACGCTGAGTACAAAAAGGTGACCACAAGTGTCGTAAATGCAGAATTTGCCCAGTCGTAAAGACACCATGCCAATAGAGACTTCGACAGACGCTTCGGTATCCCCAAATTTAATTCCACGAACCTGTCATACAATACCGCCCACTACTTAACGTGCCACTTTTTTATCTCATTAGACACGGCGAAACCGACCTTAACGCATCACGTACGATCCAATGGCCACAAACACCATTAAATCCACAAGGACGATGGCAAGCAACCCGAGTAGCGGCCGCACTCAGAAACAAAAACATTGGTTGCATCATAAGTTCTGATTATGCGCGGGCACGAGAAACGGCTGAACAAATACATCGCATCAGTGCTGCATCCCTGTCAATTGACATTCGGTTACGGGAACGACATTTTGGCAGACTTCGCGGCACGTCATGGCCTCACGATTGGCAACAATTCGACAGCGATGAGTTTGAGCCACCAGGTGGCGAAAGTCTGCCTGTCTTTCGCAAGCGGGTAACGGCCGCGTGGAAGGCTCTGCAAGAAACCCTAGAACAAACTGAACGTTCTATTGCCATTGTTACGCATGGACTTGTCTGTCGAACACTCGCACAACACCATTTAACGTGGTCCGGGCATTCCGTCCGGCAACGATTTTCAAATACATCGATTACTGTTATTGAGGGCGCAGCACCTTGGCACGTTATACAAGGACCAACCGCTGATCACCTAAAGGAGAAGGACCAACATGCCACTATACGCACTTATTGCCCGTGACCGACCTGGCCTCGAACACCGCAAGACGAACCGACCAGCCCATCTCGAACACATGGCCAAACTCGATGCCACCGGCCGCATCCGGTACGGAGGACCTCTCTTAAACGAGGGTCAGGATATGGTCGGTAGCCTGATCATCATAGAAGCTGAAAGCCTCGACGATGCAAAAACTACCTATGCCAAAGATCCGTATGTCATCCACAATGTCTTTGAGCATTACGATGTCATCGAAACCATGCCGGTTTTCCCACGCAGCAATTAACGAAGCGGCCGATGCATCGCGTTAACAGAAAAAATCGAAAGCCAGACTCGTTGATTTAACGGCTCACATCTGGGAACCGTGGTCTATCAGGTTCAAGTTGAGTACCTATTGAATTTAAGGCAATCGACACCATGCGGTAACCGGCCACAGTAATCACGACATCGACCAATTCAGCAGTACCGTAATGGTCAGATAGTAACGCCCATGTTCCGTCGGAAAGGCTGTCGTCGCTGTGTAGTTCATCGACGGCTCGGACAAGCAGTCGCCCTAGTGAATCCCATCCTTCTGCACTAGCGCCGATTGCGATGCGCCGAATTTCCGTGTCGTCCATACCCAACCGTCGGGCGGCACGAACATGCTGAGCCCACTCGTACTCAGACCCACATAACCACCCGATGCGAAGAATCAGAATCTCTCGCACACGACCAGACAAAGTGGAACCGCTACGGATATATGCCGACTGAACGGCCCTTGGGCGAAACAACCTGGGATGATGAGCCAACGTCGAGTACAAATTCAGAACGGCGTCACCGGTACCTTCTGGGTCAAGTAATGCACGAACTTCGTCAGACCACTCATCTCTCGGGATAGGCTCAACTCGAGGTTCGGTAAGAGGCGTTGGGTTCGCTCTGGCGTTAGCCACAGACGGCGCAACGCCCACGGGAAAGCGATCTGACCATCGATCGTCTGGCTGCACACCAAGGCTATTCGCCAGCATAGACAACATAATGAATTCTGACCCAGTAAAAATGATGTCCAGTAATTGCTGTAGGTCATACCGCATCGACATCGACCGCCATGATTCGTTGCTGAGAAAGGAATCTCGATACAGTTCGTCAGTCGCACGTAATACGGTTGCATCCCAAGGCCCCCACCCTGCATCAGGCCCCTCCGCAATCCGACGAAAATCCTCGTCTCCCAACCCTACAGTTCGTGCTTCACTGGCAAGTTCTGCCCAGAGTGCCTCCGAACGACACAACCAAGCGGCACGCAACCCCATTAACATCTGATCAACCGCTGTCACCATAGACCGCTGCCGAAGGTAGGTGGCGAGTGGTCCTATCCCGTATAACGATTCTGGGTGATTGGCTAAGACTCGGTGGAGATTCGTCGCATCTTTCACCGAAATTCCAAAGCTTTCAATCCCCATCCGAATCTCGGTGGTCCAGTCCGCTTCGTCGACCGGAAAAACACGTACGCCAGACTGGATGGGCTGTCCGTACGCACTAACAGTCAGCAATAAAAAGGAAACTAGGCTGATTACTCTCAACGTCATCACTAGGACCCTCATAATCGTCTTCGTCGATAAGTCTACTCCGCCGACAGTAGACTGCTAAGATCAGTCATAGATGGATACCTCAACACTGTTTTCTCTTGACGGCAAAGTCGCATTGGTTACAGGCGGGTCACGCGGAATCGGTCTCATGATCGCGGAGGGATTACTGCAGGCTGGAGCCACCGTTTACATTTCTTCCCGAAAAAAAGATGTTTGCGATAATATCGCAAATACACTTTCAACCCTCGGCACGTGCATCTCATTACCAGCGGACGTCTCAACACCTGAAGGGCGTGCCACACTCATCACCACGCTCACACAACAGAATCGACCTTTACACATCTTGGTCAACAATGCCGGAGCAAGTTGGGGTGCTCCTTACGAAACATATCCTGAATCGGCATTCGACAAACTGTTCGCCTTAAACGTCAGTGCGGCGTTTTTCTTGACGCGAGATTTAACGTCATTACTGCAACGATCCGCGAATGCGACAGACCCAGCCCGAGTGATAAATATTGGTTCTATGGATGGACTTCACGTCCCGCAACTCATTAAAACGGGAACATTCGCGTACTCTGCAAGCAAAGCCGCAATCCACCATTTGACGAGAACACTAGCCGTTGAACTCGGCCCTAAACACATTACCGTAAATGCTATTGCTCCGGGATTCTTTGAAAGTAAGATGACGGCTGAGGTATTGAAGCAGCATGGGAGTGATATCGTCGACGCCTGTCCGCTCGGTCGAATAGGCCAACCTGAGGAAATGGCAGGTGTTGCTATCTATCTCGCATCACGCGCCGGTGCTTATACCAACGGAGCCGTCATTCAGGTCGATGGAGGCACCCTGTTGAACTAACTGCTATGTTGGACAAACCCTTGAAAAGTAAATGATCTATACAAGTCCTTTTCCAGCGATCGAAATTCCCATTGCTCCATTGCATGAGCATCTCTTCGAACATGCTGACCAGTGGGCAGATAAACCAGCCTTAGTTGATGGACCAACCGGGCGAAGCTTGTCGTATACCGAATTACGCCGTGCGATCGCAGCCGTCGCAACAGGGCTACACTCTCGTGGGTTTAAACGAGGCGATGCATTCGCCATTTTCAGCCCGAACATCCCCGAATACGCTGTCGCATTCTTTGGTGTTTCTGCTGCTGGCGGTGTGAACACGACGATCAATCCGCTGTATACCAGAGAGGAAGTAAAACGCCAGCTGATCGATTCGGGCGCAACATTCTTAGTGACAATCCCTCAGTTTCTTTCTGTCGCCCTTGAAGCAGTTCAAAATACTTCTGTGAAAGAAATTTTTATTTTTGGAGAAGCCGACGGAGCTACACCTTTCTCCGCGCTCTTATCAGAGCAGAAAGAATTAGACGTAGCGATTGACCCGTGTACCGATTTGGTTGCACTCCCCTATTCAAGTGGAACAACAGGGCTGCCCAAAGGGGTTATGCTGACGCACTACAATCTCGTCGCAAATATTCAACAAACAACAACTGTCGAAAAAATCACACCAGATGACACCTTGATCGGAATCTTGCCGTTCTACCATATTTACGGAATGACGGTCATTATGGGAGCCGCACTTCGATCTGGCGCAACAATTGTGACTATGCCGAGGTTCGATCTCGAACAATTTCTCGGACTTCTCCAAGAACATGGCGTGACTGTTGCATATTTGGTGCCACCAATCATTCTGGCTTTAGCCAAACATCCTCTTGTTGATCAATACGACATCTCAACGCTCGGCAATGTTATGTCTGGTGCAGCACCACTGCCGGAATCAGTTGCGAGAGTAGCTGCTCAACGTAATGATATGGTCGTTCGACAAGGCTATGGCCTGACCGAAACAAGCCCTGTCACACACACTAATGCTCGAGACACGCAACTAAAAATCGATTCCGTTGGCACCGCACTACCAAACACCGAATGGCGCATTGTCGACGTGGATAGCAAACTCGACGCCAACGAAGGCGACCTGGGAGAAATCTGGATCCGAGGCCCCCAAGTAATGACTGGATATTTAAATAATCCCGAAGCCACGGCTGCGATGATCGATGACGATGGATGGCTACATACCGGAGACATTGGCAAAGCCGACAATGATGGGTACCT
>CAYFJM010000037.1:0-12182 GCA_964343415.1 uncultured Vicinamibacteraceae bacterium
CGAGCCGCTGTCCCCATTCAGTAGCTTGGCCAATGACGAAGGGACTGTTCAGTAACGCCAACGACTGCGCCGGAACATTAGTTGCATCGCGTTGTCCACGCGTCGTTGCGGGTTTCGGGAGATCAAAGACTTCCAGGAACGGGTTGTGCGCGTTTCGACGAATTTCTTGATAAATACTTCGTCGACCATCACCATCGACTGGACCGTTTTCTGGATCTCCCTCGGTCAGACCTCGCCGCGCGGCATAATGCACCGGAATAGACGGGCCATACATCGTTGTATCGAGACGGCCCGAAATGGACAACACTGCATCCCGAATCGCCTCGGCATCAAGTCGTCTGAGATTTGCATGCTGCAGAAATCGATTTTCCGGATCAATTTCTGTCGATTCGGGCGAAGCACTACTGCTTAATTGATAGGTCTTTGTTAAAACCAACCGACGAATCAAGCGTTTCAGAGAGTAGTTGTCGTTTACAAATCCACCCGCAAGATAATCAAGTAGCTCCGGATGGGACGGACCATCACCAAGACGACCAAAATTATCAACCGTGCGAACAAGTCCATACCCAAACAGGTGTCTCCAGACACGATTCACTGCCACTCGGGATGTCAGTGGGTTATCAGAGTCTGTTACGGCTTCGGCAAGTTGTAATCGCACCTTCCCGGGGTCTGGATATGTCTCATTGTTAACAGCCGTTAAATAACCGCGGGGGACAACATCTCCGAGGTTCTTGTGACTCCCTCGGACTAAAAGAGGTTGGTCGGGCGCGGACTCTTCCACCACGCCAGGCGCCCGTTTCGCAACCGGCACATCACGCTCCAGAAGACGATACTGGGCAACTAGCGACCTGAGGTCAGCAAGATCTTCCAGTCTCCGCGGTAAGAGGTCGGCACGAACAAACTCATCCAGAAACACCGCTTGTTGCTCAGTCAGTCGATCATCACGCCACGCTTCAACTGCTTCTTTCAGTTGTTCCGAAAGTTGTCGGGTTAGTTCATTCAGCGATGTCGGAGTAACTCCTTCAAACATCTGAAGCACCGGTAGCACCGTATCGCGCGGCGTCTCAGCTGTTTCATGTAAGACAATCTGGCTCGCTCCAATAAACGAACGGCCATCACCCCGACGCGTTGGCCGATTCGTCAAGCTGGCGTCTTCAGAGTCAAACTGAAACCGTGTGACGTCTTCTTGCGTTGCAAACTCGATATACGCAGTAAACCCTTTCCAAAATGTCGTGTCCCACTGCGTCCACATCATCTGATCTGACTTCGGGCTGTACCGAAGGTGGTAGATCCCACCCCGCGGGACCGCATAGTTTTCAATGATTAGCTGAGCGAAGCTAAGGTCTCCACCCAACACCCGAAGACTAATGTGGTCACTATCGATCCGAAACCGAGGCGTTTGAATCACACCGCCGTGCTTCGTCGACAACAAATGTGTATAGGCGCCACCTGGATATATTCCACCAAGCAGAACATCCCCCCGTCGCTCAATAGAGAACTCGCCTGGCGGCGACGCGACGTCAGGTCGCCCCACACCATGACCAATCGTAGTTTCGTAATCAGACCCGCTAAGGTCCCATGCCACATCAAAATGTTCGTCATTGAACGCCTGACGCGTCTCGACCTCTACTTGCCAATATCTCTGAAGCTCCTTCCAGGTGGTCGAAAAATCTGATGCCTGGGCTAGTTCTCGCAAGGCTTCCACTAGCGTTCCGTCTGAACGAATCGATCTAGAGCTAAAAGTGTCCGACTCCGGCTCAACGATCACACGTGCCTGTTCAAGCAGTGCCTCGCTAATGCCTGTTGTAGTGTTGACCCAAACATCCGCAAGCTTTAAACGAAACTGTTTTTTTAAGGTCGCAAGTTCAACTTTATTCTTAGTAAGAACCGCAGGAGCATCTATGGCTCGTTGTGTGGGGCGAGCACCGTACAACGTTCCAAATAGAGAGTAGTAGTCTTTCTGACTAATGGCATCAAACTTATGATCATGGCACCGCGCACAGGACACCGTTAGTCCCATGAAGGCTTTTGAAACAACGTCGACCTGGTTGTCGGTCCACTTCACCCGATCCTCCCACGGATCAACGGGCTGATATCCATGCTCTACTAATCGGAAGTGTCCTGTTCCAATGAGTGATTCGTTTAATTGCAGATCAGAATTAAGCCTTGGCTCTGGCAACAAATCACCGGCTAAGTGCTCTCGGATCAGCTGGTCATATGAAACATCAGTATTGAAAGCACGGATGAGGTAGTCACGATATCTCCACGCAAGCGGAATATCCGGGTCACCTTCGCTTCCATGGGATTCACTGTACCGAAATAGATCCATCCAATGTCGCGCCCATCGCTCGCCGAAACGTGGAGATGTCAGATACCGATCAACAAGGTCGGCATAGGCTTCTGGAGACGTATCGCTGACAAACCTCGCTACTTCCGACGGCGTGGGCGGAAGTCCACGCAAGTCAAAGGAAAGTCTGCGGATTAGGGTACGCCGGTCCGCCGCTGGTGCGGGAGTGAGAGACTGTTGCTCAAGCGCTGCGTGAATAAAACGATCGACGGGTGTTCCCGACCATGAAGGATCATTCGCGGACGGCGGTTCAACCACTTGTAATGGCTGCCAGGCCCAATGCTGTTGCTTCCGTCCCGGTAAGTCGAAAGGCGCTGACGGATCTGGAACGTCATCGAAGGCCGTCGTGACTGGCCACGGGGCTCCCATATCCACCCATTGAATTAACGCTGAAATCTCATCGTCATCAAGACGCCCAGTCGGAGGCATTAAAACCGGTCGACCCTGAACGCGCTGTACAATGGCACTGTCTGCGGATTGCCCTGGCACGACGGCTGGGCCAGAGTCCCCGCCAGACAATAAGCCCTGCCGACTGTCAAGACGGAGCCCGCCAAAGGGCGTCGAAGTTCTGTCGCTATGACACTGAAAACATTTTTCTGCGAGTACGGGACGGACCCGGCCTTCAAAAAATTCAATCTGCTCAGCAGTCAGTGCTTGTTCAACCGCCGGTTCCTGGGCCCTCACAACCAGCACACTGGCCAATGCAACCAGAACCACAAAGCCGACACACCCGCGGAAACTCGTCTTTGACATGAAAGCTCAGATGAAATCTACAGCCTTCAGCCTCTTGTCTCAAGTAATCTCAGCGTCAATTGAACGAAATCTGACCATCATAGACACGCCGGATCTCTCGCATATCTTGACCGAACGGTCCACCCGTAAATTGCGAGGTTACTACCAACCGCAAGCCATCATCACCGTCAGACACGTGGTAGTTCTGCTCTATTTTGAACTTAACCTCGCTATCAAGCTCAATCTTTGCTCTCAATGTCCCATCGTGCCACCGCGTCACACGGGTCACCCGCATACTGGTTCCCGCAAGCCCTGCATGCTCCCGTCCATCGGGAAAAAGACGAACTACACGTCGGTCGTTGTACGCCAACACAAGTTCTTTTGACGTTCCAGTAATCGTCATCCGACGCGGGGCCGTCGTCAGATCCTTTATCGCCTCTCGCAAACCTGTCCTCCGTGACGCCCGGTCCTCAGTTGCTCCGCGGTCACCAGCTCGACTCCCGAATCCACCTCGTCGACCACCAAATCCACCACCCCCTGGACCACCAAACCCGCCACCAGGACCTGAAAAACCTCCTCCTCGCGGCCTACGACTTCTTTTCGACATCTCCGCACGCGTAGGCAGGTCATCACTCAAGTCGTCATTTAGTACCCATGTGCCGAGAAGTGCTTCCGCCTGTTCATCAACCTGGCCGGCAAGAGGAGCCACACAAGCGGCTACCACAGCAAAGGAAATCCCCAAACTACAACCCACCGACGTGGCACTCCAACGAAAAAGCATGTCACCTCTAAGCTATAAACGTAATGTCTCGCATGCAACTAATGACTAGCGCGCGCGCCGGTCACGTTCACGTCCTTCCCGACGCTGTTGCATCCATTCACCGGCTGACCGTCGATCTTCTCGCGATGCTTTCATTTCCGCTTTTATTTCCTGCGCCCGCGTTTGTTGGTCTGGTGCTAACACGCGCCACAACTGCACGTAAAGGTCAGCACGCACAACCGCCGCGTCACCCTCCGCTAGACCAAGTGCTTCTGCGCGCACGCGAATCTCAGATTCATTTACCCAATCACTTGTTACAACTTCGCGCAAAGCCTGTTTCGCGCGACCTAGTTGCTCGCCGGTAGCACGAAGTGTTCGCTGGTTCTGGTCCAATATGGCACGAACTTCTTGACGCTGTGCATCCGTCAGATCTAATTGTCTCAACGGGAGCATTCCCGCAGGATTACCGTGACTCCCGCCGCGCAGCTCCCCACGTGAACCAAGGGGACCGCCACGGCCCTGGGCTTGCACCTGGTCACCCAAATTTGCCCACACCAAAAAGGTCACCACCGCAACAATCTGCACTGCCGACATATAACGACTCATCACTACAACGTTACCTGCATGTTTTTGTGTGGCATTCATCGATTTTCCAAACAAGATTCGCGTTCGTTTCATAACCAATCCTCCTATGTCATTCAGACACAGTAATAAATAGCGAATGAACAGTCTCTTACCAGAACATGACCGTTTCGTTAGAATAGCTAGCCAGCAGCCCATCGTTTAACTCAAAGATACCGCTAAGCACAATAACGCGTGGGGCTCGGTTTTTGTTTAACTGAGCGACCGAATTTGTGGTCGTGTCACTTCGTTATGTGCCACCCAAAGAAACTAACATCTCCCAGCGAGTAACATCTTCACCGCGTGCCGTTCACTGACAGCGTCTTTTTACTCATTTTTCTACCGACAGTACTCGTTCTCTATTTCATTGCGGAATCTTTTTGCGGCCAAGCCACGAAAGCAAGAAGAGCTCCTAGCGTTGCCAATGCAGTAATCGCAATCAGCAGTATCGTTTTTCTCGGAATATTCGATCATCTGTATGCCACCATTCTGTCAGCATCGACGATTATTCTCATTGGAATAGCGTGGGTGGTTAACCGTACCTACCTCCTCGAAAACTCGCACTCCCGCAGTAAAATCAGTGCACTTCCAGAGCTAGGTTTTGCGGCGACGTTAACCGGTTTGGTGCTGCTCTACAGCGCATACCGACTAGCTATACCTATTTTCGTCAGCCAAAACACTTGGGCTACAGCTTTGCCCGACTACCACTTCTCTGTGCCAAGCTTGTTCCTGCCTCTTGGGCTTTCGGTGTTTGTCTGCCACGCCGTTTCTTTAATTGTCGACGTGTACCGCAAACGTGGTGCAACACCTCTAAAGCCAGCCCATCTGGCAATGTACGTACTCGGCTTTCCTTTTCTCATTGCCGGACCAATCATCCGATATCGAGACATCAGTCAACAACTGAATACCCGCCAACTGAGTATGGCATCGTTCGCTTACGGTGTTCGCCGATTTTCCATTGGGCTTTGTAAAGTCGCGCTAATTGCACAGACGTTGGCCGCTCCAGCTGACATCGCTTTTTCTAACATTGATTCACTCGGGTTCATAGCGGCCTGGCTCGGTCTCCTTTGTTTCTCTTTGCAGATTTACTTCGATCTGTCTGGGTACGCCGACATGGCGCTCGGTATTGGTCGCATGCTTGGTTTTCGCTTACCAGAAAATTTCAATTCGCCGTACGCCGCTGACTCTCTTCATGAATTTTGGCGTCGATGGAACATTTCCCTGACAAACTGGTGCCGGACTTATCTTGGCCTTTCGCTTAAGGACACCTCCAAGACGGCTGCATCAAGCCCAACAACCGTTTCCGCTATCTTGTTGTTCGTAGTTATATCGCTCTGGCACGGACCCAGTTGGACCGTGTTCATCTGGGGTGCGATCCATGCCGTGTTCGTTGTACTTGAACGCACAAGCTGGGGAATAATCCTGTCTCGATGGCCGACACCGCTTCGCCATGTCTATCTTCTCGTTCTAACAAACGCAGCATGGGTCTTTTTTCGGGCAGACAGTTTGACCGACGCAATCGGATTTTTTCAGGCCCTAGGTGGCTTTGGCGACCCGGGACTCGACACGGTGCCCCTACCGATATTTGCGAGCACCTGGGCCGCGCTGATTGTCGGCATGCTCTCAACAGTACCTATTCTTCCAACTATTGGACGGTGGAGTGTGACCGTCGACGCACTCGCTACTGCTTTACAAATGATTGTTACGACGGCCGCAACATTTGTGTGGGTACGAGTACTCCGCCAAAAACAAAAAAACCTCTCGCAGGACTAAAGTGATTTGTGCCGTTTCGTTATACGGAAAACCATTATGGACACCTACCAAGGTTTTTCCGAAGACACACGCCAACGATTCGGCTCGTGATGTTCTAGGTACTGTCGCCGGGTGATCCAACCAAAAACCATGGCTTTCGTAAGCCACCAGTGGTCTGGTCGCAATGCAAAATAAATATGCGCCACAACCAAACCAACCAGTGACACGCCAACTAACCCGTGAGCAACATAAACCCAGCCCCACGCAAGTTCACTAATCAGATACGGATTGTGCTCAAAAAATGGATTGTCAATCCGAAACAGCATCAGCACGCCCGTCACGATCACGGTGAGACCCACAATCGTCAGAATCCAGTGATACAGTTGATTGCCGAGCGGATACTTCGCCGGTTGGGGCGCAGAGGCAAGTTGCCCCGTTTCTCGCAACATCAAAGCCTTGAACTCAGGAATGTCCTTCGGGCCCGCCCAAATCGACCAGAAATCCAGCCAGACGGTCGTGTGAACGATATGCCACACTATGGTCGCGGTAAAGATAACCCCAGCCCAGTTGTGCCAAGGTACCCAGTCAAATTCGAGACCGATGATCGGAAAGAAAGCCGTTACAAGAAGCACAAACATCGTCACCGACATTAACCAGTGAAACAACCGAGCCATAAATGAATGCCGAAGGATGCGATCCGGCACGTCGGTGTGTTGAGATTCGAGCTTGCTAGTTTCTTCCTTTGACCGCTTACGACCAGAGGATAGGACCGTATACGCCGCATGCGCCAATACAAACATCACCAAACAGAAAACAGAAACCCATAACGGATCCCAGTTCAAATGCTGCAAAATCGGGCGCTGCCAAGGGTCGTGACCCCACACAACAAAGTCCATAGCTTTTCTTCTTCTTACTAGATTTTAATGATCATCCTCGCAGCAATCGGTTCGTCCGAAGACGCCATATCCTGTTCGAGCTTCTGAAACTCACGAAACGCGACCCATTGCTGTTCAGTCCATTGCTTACGGTGATGTCGCGGCTGGGTCGCCAACTCAGTCCCGTCCGTTCCCTCATAGAACGGTCTCTCTTTCCGCGAAGCCCTGTTTCCAACCATCCGTGCCGCAAGCGGAACCGCCTGCGTTACTTCGTGCGATGGTAACGGGACAGAAACATATTCGACCTCGACACCATTCCGATCACGATATTTTCCACCCACTATCCACATATTATGGACTGTCTGGAAAGAATCGCTGGCATAAACCATGCTGCCCGGATTATCGTTGTCGCTTGTGGAGGAGTCACTATGAAACGAAACACCTTTAAACATTGGCGTTTCCTCGGTGTGCCCGCCCTGATAGTGGCATGCCTGGCCGCCGTAGCACTGACGGTACCAGTAACGGCACAAGACCAAGGGGACCGCGGGACACCTTACGGCGAATGGCGATATCAGAGTGCTGACGCGTGGGGTACTCGGTACTCGCCACTAGACCAAATCGACGAAACCAATTTCGGGGACCTCGAAGTAGCGTGGGTCTGGCGCGGAGATAACTTTAGCCCTCATCCATACTACCTGTCTCGCTCAACACCAAGCTATATTGACGGGATTCTCTACACGGTTGCTGGTTATCGCAGAACCGTTGCTGCCATTGACCCAAAAACTGGTGAAACCTTGTGGACCTATCGTGAACCTAGTACTCGGCGGTGGGCAGAATCAATGCGCGCCAGTTACGGAAAAGGTGTTGGCTATGCAGAGATTGATGGCCGTGGTGTCATTTACATCATAACCCCGGCATTTTTTCTCCATGCTCTCGACGCTAAAACTGGCGAACACCTTGAAGGCTTCGGCAAGCCCGTTCCCATTGAAGGATTTCCGAGCACGGGTGTTGTGGATCTTCTTGCTGACCTCGGACACGAATACGACGTGTATGACGGTATTCCAATGTCCACGGGATACATCACCAGTTCCTCACCTCCTATCGTGGTTAATGGAACAGTCGTGGTGGGCAACTCGCATGAACAAGGTTATAGCCAGAGTCGGATCGAAAACGTACCGGGTGACATTCTTGGCTACGATGCTAGAACCGGCGAGCACAAGTGGAAGTTCAATGTCATCCCGCAAACAGAAAGTGAATTCGGTTTCGACACTTGGGAGAACGACGCTTGGGATTGGACCGGCGACGTTTCCTCATGGGCGCCTTTGTCTGCAGACCTTGAACGAGGCCTCGTCTACATTCCGACCAACGCTCCTACGATCGACTACTACGGAGGGTTTCGACCTGGAGACAATCTGTTTGGAACGAGTCTGATCGCTATTGACGTGGATACCGGGCAACGCGCCTGGCACTTCCAGACCGTTCACCATCCTATTTGGAACTACGACCTGCCAAACGTTCCAATCGTGGTTGATGTCAACGTTGACGGAGAAGACGTTCCGATGGTTATTCAAACGACCAAGCAAGGAATGACCTTTGCTTTCAACCGTGAAACAGGTGAACCTGTTTGGCCGATTGAAGAGCGCGCTGTACCTGCATCGATTGTGCCAGGAGAACAACTATCGGAAACCCAACCGTTTCCGACAAAACCAGCGCCGCTAAACCCTCTCGGTCTCACTGAAGACAACATCATCGATTTCACGCCTGAACTTAAGCAAGAAGCCTTGGAAATCATGAGTCAATTCCGGATTGGTGGACCATATATGCCACCACTTCCAAACAATCACACTGAGTCAGTCAAAGGCTGGGTTGCGTGTGGCGCTGGTGGACTTAATATCACGCACCCCGCAACACTCGATCCAGAAACTGGCTACTTGTATCAAGCAAACGGTCAAGGATGTTCCGGCCGAACAGTACGGCCTGGAGTAGATGCCGACGCTGAAATCCATAGTTGCACATCGGACTCGGGTGAATGCACCACGACCGGCACGACTATCTCAGAATGGGTACAGGGTGGTGGAGTAGGCTGGGCTGGACCGCAAGGGCTCCCGATTTATAAGCCGCCTTACAGCAAGATCACGGCGATCGACATGAACACTGGTGAACATGTGTTTGCTGTGCCCGTTGGGGAAGCCTCGGACCAAATGAAGCGACACCCGGCCTTGCAAGGCGTTGATCTCAGCGAGACCGGAACTCCTCGCGGTCGGGCGATCCTAATGACTACCAAGAGTTTACTGCTTGCAACGGAGGGCATGCAGGGGCCGCCCGTTTTGAACGCACATAACAAACTAACGGGTGAAAAAGTCGGTAGCGTAGAACTACCAGCCCCCGGCCAATATGGAATGATGACTTACCAGCATGACGGACAACAGTTCATTGTTGTCCAGATTGGCCAAGGAGGCACATTGCCTGGATCGCTTGTCGCGCTAGCACTGCCAGAGGGAGACTAACGGCCGAAATAGTTTTCTAGTAATAGTAACTTGTTGCTTCGTAATTCCAGTATTTCTTTTAGGGAGCGAACCATCGTTCGCTCCCTTTTTTTGCTCACTCGACACAATTACGGTGCAAGCTCCTGCCCAACATCCATAACCATCCGTGTCAGTAAATATAACCGCGGAACAATCGAACGAAGGTCGACCGACTCACGCGCATCCGAGTGTGCACCAAAACCAATCAAACCAAAGCCTTCAATGACCGGAGCATCGCTTTCGAGTGCAGCAAACGCCGCATCTGTCCCTCCTCCTGCCGCCTGGTCATTAACGGTCAGTCGCCTGTCAAGCTCTCGATAAATAGCCTGTGCATGCGCCGCCAGTTCGCGTGATGCATCTGTCGCCTCAAGGGGAGGGCGTCTCCGCTCAAATGTCACCTCAACCGTCGTGCCATCAATTAGTTGCTCACGAATGCGATCGCGAACCATACGCTCAACTTCGTCGTAGGCTGATACGCGAAGTACACGAAAATCTGCCGTCGCACTCGCGACCGCCGGAATCACATTACGTGTCGCTCCTGCCGATGCAATCGTCCAGTTGAGCTTGATCCCGGCATTCGCATTCGTCAGGTCTCTCATCTGCAAAACCTGGTGAGCCAGCTCATAGAGAGCATTACGACCCTGTTCTGGTGCGCTACCAGCATGAGAGGCACGCCCTCGTACCCGAAGCAAAACGGCGCCTATTCCGGCTGTGGTCAATGCCAATCGGTCTGATGCACCACCGCCCTCGCAGGAAAAGACTGCGTCATGCTGAGTACCGAGCCTAGTAATTAATTCACGCGATCCAGCGGAACTAACCTCTTCATCTCCATTAATCAACACCGTGATTAATTCGTAATCATCGAATTCAAGTGTTTGAAGGATGGCCAGCGTGTGCAGAATCAGTGCGACACCATGTTTGTCATCTGCTATACCCAGTCCATACGCGCGTTCGTCATCAATACGGAAAGGTTGGTCAGCAAGATCACCTCGCTGATACACCGTATCCATATGAGCGAGCAGGAGTACACGGCCTCGACCTCGACCTCGAAAACGTGCAACCACGCTTTGGCCAATTTCGGCTGGCGTGTCAACCATGACATAAGGGTCGTCATGACTGACCAGTTCAACCTCTCCACCCAAAGCACGAAAACGATCACTAATCACCTTTGCAATCGCATCCAGACCCTCCGGATCTCGACTACCTGATTCGATCGAAACAAGTTCACGCATTGTCTCAATTAACGGTGACCGCTCGGCCTCGACCGCCGCCAGAATGGTTTGATCCTGAGCACTAACTGTCGTGATGCTTAGAAGAACAAAACCCCAGACACTCGTAAATGTTGGTTGCCATCGCATAATTTATTCTACTGACCTGAATCCAACTCAAACAGCAATATCTTTAAGAAATGGAACCACCGCACAACCAATCGAAACCGGACAGGACAATACAGCAAACCATCGCCAGCGACTTTCGCAAACGTCTCTATTCTGCACGCGACGCAAGTTCGCGTCTTCCGCGCTCGAACAGTTCACGAACACGATCACTGTTCCGAAACTCCTCAAGAATCGCGGCACGCCGACTCGTTGTTAGGTTGCTGCTCACAAACCGCAATAGCGTTGCCATCACCGTGCCTTCCTCGGTTCCCGTATCCGAAAAACGCTGCTGGAACTCACGGAGAGTCTGCTCAAACTCAGGCTCATGCCAATCCTGAATCGTGGCGTCAAGTCTGACAAAGTCATTGAGCACCTCCGCATACTCAGAACTCGCGGGCCGGTGCCAAAAAGACACGTCTTCTCCAAACTCTTCCACATACTCGGGTAAATACAAATTCGCATGGCGGGGAACCCGACGAACTAACGCTGGGTTAAACCGCTTCAGTTCTGTTCGTGAAAGTCCCGTCTTTTCAGCAATCGTGGCAATCGCGGTCGTTTCTGGTACACGCATCGCAAAAATCTTTGTTTGGGGTGTTTCCCAGATCAAACGCCTGACGTTGTACATGTTGCCAAATACCATCTCAGCGTACAACGCCGACCGATGTCCGTATGTTCTAAACAATTGCCGATACCTCTGGATAGAAATCTGTCGGAGGCTACGAGCAAAATCTGAACCCAGTAAGTACTGTTCGCGAGTATTACGACCGCCAAGACGCTCGCCATTAATAACAGTACGCCCGACGTTAACACCACCGGCGTGATGTTCGGATAGCGCGGGGATAAAACTGCCATACATGGTCGCAAGAATCGTAAGATAGGCCGCACAATATGGCGCTTGCGTTGTCTGGTTGTACCCCTCGATCACATGAGGGGACAGTCGCTTCAACGCGTTCCAGTTTCGGGGTAACCACTGACAAAAACCAAGAGCACGTGCGCTTGATCGTGCACGACCATTAAGTCCAGACTCAACAATCGCCTGCGCTAGCCCGATTTCCGCTGGAATACCAAACCGCTCATAAATGGCGCCCCACTCAGCGAGAAATGGGCCATACCGCTCCGCGTGTGGCTCAAGAAAGCGGCCCCGCGTCGGATTGTGTACCACCGGTCCAACCGCCGCCTCTAGTAAAGATTCCA
>CAYFJM010000038.1:0-12160 GCA_964343415.1 uncultured Vicinamibacteraceae bacterium
ACGCGTGGCGGCGTTGTTCCGCAAATTAGTTTCAATTCTTCGTTCGTTGGCAGCATATGTCAGCGTTTCACTTTGGGTGTTGTTGTTAGCTCCTGGCGGAATGCTTTTGGCGCTTTTATTGCGATCGCCTGACATTCTTTATCTGCTTGGTCGTGGTGGTGTCAGACTCGGCTTGACTGCGGCTGGCATTCGGATTCAGGTCGATGGTTACGAGCACGTGCAGAAGTCTAGGGGCGCTGTTTATTGCGCCAATCACAGCAGTAATTTAGAGCCACCAATTATCTATATGGCATTAGCTGCGATTCACCCGAGACTTAAGATTCTGTACAAGGCTGAATTGCGAGGCGCAATTCCGATACTTCGTAATGCATTTGATATGGCTGGATTTGTGCCTATTGAACGTCGTAACGTAGAGCAGAGTTCTCGAGCCATCGAACGTGCGGCCTTGGCGTTAGCCGATGGTGACTCGTTCATGATCTTTCCAGAGGGAACCCGGAGTCTGACAGGGACTCTGCTCCCATTTAAAAAGGGAGGGTTTTTAATGGCGATAAAAGGAAAAGCCCCTATTGTTCCCGTTGCAATAAGTGGAGCGAGAAAGGCTATGGAGAAGGGGAGTCCTGTGATTTACCCCGTAACCGTTACCGTAAAGATTGGTGCACCGATTGAGACGTACGAACTTGAAGTATCCGAACGAAATAGTTTGATACAGGAGACACGGTCATCGTTGGAATCATTGTTGGGTGGAATTACTGGCCACCCACAAAAAACGAAAGTTCCCATTGTGATAACGGAGAACCATCGCTTGCACTGATCCCGTCTGTTAATTCGACATGGACGTTTTGATATCGTTCAAGTTCTTGGTTGAATATAATTTCGAGTACACGATTTCTTCTTCGGTACGATAATTCAAAGGAAATTGTAGCGTCCGTATTTAGTGTCTGTGACGTAGGCCCTGAGTACTCAACGGTAACATGCTCATCGAACGAGGTGTCGTCCATATCCCTCGAAAATTGGATACGGACTGTGCTATCTGTGGGGACATCGATGTCGTCGGCGAGTGGAGCACTGAATATGACCTCTGGTGGTGGGAGGGTTGGTGCGTCTGACCTAGTTGTTGCTACAACGCGATCGGTTGAGGCTCGTGATAAGTTGAGTGTTCCAGCTTTGATTAACACCATTTCGTCTTCGAGGACAACTTCACCAGTGACTTCAAGCCATTTACTTGTGTCTACGCGAGCCATGTTGTCTAGTTCAAATCCGTCGCCCTTTGGTTCTTTTCCTACTACCCATACCGATGCATCGACCGAATGTAAAACGAAGTCCCAGCGACTCGTTTCAGGTGCTTCAGGCATATCGCCATAGAGATTACGTCCACGAAAACGGCCAGTAACGGTCACACCTTTGTTTAGGTACCGTTGAGGTTCTAGGACAATATTTCTGAGAGTTGCGGTGTCAGGCTCAAGAGCTGGCTTTGTCGAATTGGCAACTACTATTGGAAGTTCTCCTATTCCTGGCCATCTTTTTCGAAATAACTCTTGAGAAATTTGCGTAATTGGGAGGTTGGATAATCTCGGATCATCTTCGTCGAGACGCCCGACGTCATAAAATGTTCCAATAATTTCGAGGCGCTCCCGTGTGCCACTTGGTAGTGGAGGAATGTCAAGTGCAAGAATTCGGCTGGTGTTGTCGTGATTCACGAGCCACGTCAACACACCTTCAGCAATTACATCGGTGACAACTACGACTTCTTCCCGGTGAAAAAATACAAGATGTTGTTCAAGGGCTTCGATACTAGCCGATCGCCGAATTGTTTGGGAGGAAGCCGATGTACTGGATAGGCATGCTGCGATGAGGAATATGAGCCATGCCTTGTAGTCCAGCGTCATTTAGATAACCTAGCTGTTTCATCGCATCTTAGCATGTGCTTGTTTGGGAGTGTTAAGGCTTGACCAGTACAATTCAGCACCGTAGAATCGCGGGCCTTACCGTGACGTTAAACGCCTATGCGCGATCAGATCTCTGAGCTGACGACAAACAGGTTGTCTCTGTACCTCCGGTTCTTGACTGAATTAGAAGAAAAAGATGTCAAGACGGTATCTTCGAAGGTTCTGGCTGAGGAGTTTGGGTTCAATGCGGCATTGATCCGTAAAGATTTGGCTCATTTTGGTGATTTTGGAGTCAGAGGTGTTGGATACGTCGTCAAGGACCTACGTCGGCAACTTCATACCATTCTTGGGCTGGACCGTAACCATAGGGTTGCAATTATGGGAGCTGGAAACCTCGGTCTTGCATTGGCGGATTATCCTGGATTTCGACGAGAAGGATTTCGTATTGTGGCGCTGTTTGACACGTTGCATGAGAAGGTCGGACAGCTTTCTCGCAGTGGAGTACAGATTTACGACATACGGGAATTGCCGAAGGTTGCGCGCCGTGAAAGTATAACGATTGCTGTCATCGCCGTACCAGCGGTATCGGCTCAGCAAGTAGTCAAAGTGGTTGTGCAGGCTGGAATAAAAGCAGTGTTAAATTTTTCGCCCGGGGCGTTGCGTGTGCCGGATGGTGTCAAGCTCAAGAGTGTTGACCTTACGGTGTCGCTCGAGAGTTTGTCTTTTTATTTAGCCACATTTGATAGTGGCGGAAAATAGGCTGAAGAGAATTTATGGGTGGACGAAGTCGTTCTCGAGTGAAGGCTCGGTTGAGTCATATTGATGCTGATGGGACTATTCGTATGGTTGATGTTAGTAACAAAGCTGTGACACAGCGCGTGGCTGTTGCGCGTGGCCGAATTACGATTGGAGAGGAAGCTCTCGCTGCTATTCGGTCCGGCCGGGTGGCTAAAGGGGACCCGCTTCAGGCCGCAAGGCTTGCCGGAATCATGGGGGCCAAACAAACAGCTGGGTTAATTCCTTTATGCCACCCGCTAATGCTGACAAAAGTAGACATCAGGTTTCATGCGGAAAAAGATGGGTATGAAATCGAAGCTCTCGTTCAGACGTCGGGGCAGACCGGCGTTGAGATGGAGGCTTTGACGGCTGTGTCAGTTGCCGCACTAACGATTTACGACATGATGAAGGCTATTGATAAAACAATGGTTATTGGTTCTGTGCGTCTGACCAAGAAGACGGGTGGCCGTTCTGGTCTGTTTGAAGGAGGTTAGTCTTCGTGACTGAATCTGTGACCACTTTAGCAGCGCTACCGTTTCACGTTGCTGGTCGTTACCCGAAGTCTCAATTGTTACGACGTTGTCAACCGGATGACATCGAAGAGTTGTCCAGCCAAGAGTTTTTTGACCAAGTAAGGGATCTAAGTCTTGGCCTTGGAACTCTTGGTGTGGAGCACGGCGATCGGGTTGCGATTGTATCTGACCCTAGGCCGGAATGGGTTATTGCTGACTTTGCAGTTCTAACCGGGGGGTATGTTTCAGTACCCATTTATCCAACGTTGCCGCCAGCGCAAATGCGTTACATTTTGGCGGATTCAAGTGTGCGGGTAGCGGTTGTGGCGGACAACGTGCAGGCGGAGAAAGTTGTTTCCATTTGGGCAGAGTTGCCGAATTTACTTGCTGTTGTTGTTATGGATGCGTATGGCCATGATCACCACACTGAACAAGAAATTCTTGGCTTAGATGTTGTACAGGGGCGTGGTCACGAGCGATTAATTTCTGGCGATGGCATTGGGCGAATCTACAAGGATCGAGCCAAAGATATTCCGAGTGACGCTTTGGCCACAATTATTTATACCTCTGGTACGACTGGTGAACCGAAGGGAGTTATGTTGAGTCACGCCAACGTGATGAGCAACATTAATGATGTTGATGCCGTTGTAAGGTTTGATTCTTCCGACGAAGCATTGTCCTTTTTACCTTTGAGTCACGCGTTTGAGCGAACCGCGGTCATGCTCTTTCTTTACAAAGGGCTAACCGTGACTTTTGCGGAGTCTCTTGAAACCATTGCCCGTGATTTGCAGCGTGTAAAGCCTACGGTCATGACTGGGGTTCCGCGTGTTTTCGAAAAACTGCACGCAAAGATCTATGCGACGGTTGCTGAGGCTCCACCTTTGAGACAGAAACTGTTTCATTGGGCTGTTGGTGTTGGGACGGCTGTTGCACAAGCGCAACTGACTCGTCGTACGGTCTCATGGGTTACGAAAGTTCAAGAGCCATTAGCAGACCGTTTGGTGCTGTCTAAGGTGCGTGAGCGACTAGGCGGGCGTATCCGGTTTCTCGTGTCTGGAAGCGCCCCACTGTCAGTTGAGGTCGCTGAATTTTTGTTTGCAATAGGCATACCTGTTCTCGAAGGATATGGATTGACAGAAACGGCCCCAGTATTGACTGTCAACCCGGAAGGAAGGCAGAAGTTGGGAACGGTTGGGACGGCCATTCCACAAGTAACGCTCCGGATTGCGGATGATGGAGAAATCCTAGCCCGAGGACCCAACATCATGAATGGCTACTATCGGAAGCCTAGTGAGACTGATGAAGTGATTCAGGATGGGTGGTTCCATACTGGCGATATCGGTTTTCTTGACCAAGAGGGTTACCTGACAATTACTGATCGCAAGAAAGAATTGATCATTACTGCGGGCGGAAAAAATATTGCACCAAATCCTATCGAAGCATCACTTAAGCGTTCTCCGTTGATTTCTGAAGCGATGCTGGTTGGTGACAGAAGGCCGTATGTTGTTGCGTTGCTATTGCCTGATCGCGATGCCCTTGAACTGAGGGTCCCAGATATAAGTGCGGAGGAAAATTCACTTGGGGATGTTGTTAACCTGCCACATGTTGTGCAATTGTTCGATGATGTCATCAAATCTGTGAATGAACAACTACCCCGCCATGAGCAGATTAAGCGATGGGCTATCTTGCCAACGGAATTTAGTATTGACACGGGTGAGCTTACACCGACTCTAAAGCTCAAGAGGCGAGTCGTTGTTGAGCGGTGGGCCTCGGTGATCGAACAGCTTTACACTTCATCAGAATAAAGTTGCATCTGCGAGTGGCCACCACCGCAACTGCACTTTTCCAATGACGTACTTTTTTGGGACTTGTCCCCAGTGACGACTGTCTGAACTGTTGTTGCGGTGGTCGCCCATGACGAAGTAATAGGATTCTTGGACGACTTCTGGGCCATGGTTTTCATGACTGCGAAATTCGGCCGGGACAAAACTATCAGGGAGCGGCACCTCATTTACAAAGACTTGTCCATTTTCGATTCGTACAGTATCACCCTCTTTTGCTACGATTCGCTTAACGAATGATTTGTCAGGATCTCTTGGGTAGTAAAGCATGACGATGTCCATCGGTTGAGGGTCGTCGAAGAATTGGTAGACGGCTTTGTTGACGATAAGACGGTCTTGGTCTTGTAAGGTCGGTTCCATGCTTTTACCTTCAACCCGAGCGACTTGAAAACCAAATGTAACGATGAGTGAGGCATAGACTGCTGCCGAGGCAAAGGTTTTTACCCAGGCAACAAATTCTTCGCCTATTCTTCGGGCTAAGGGAGGGCGGCGTGAAACAAATTTCGTTTCGGTATCCTTTTCAGGTGTTTCACTAACTGCTTCGGCTATCCATTCGGGTCGGTCAGGAGAGTGGTTGACCTCATCGTGCGATCCGTTGTCGAGTTTATCGTTCATGGTATTCCCGTAATTATAGTTTGAGATACTCGCGCAAGCGTTTTGTTTGAGTTCGACTGACCGGTATTTGCGTTTTCTTTCGGTCTGTCATTCTTAGAACATAGTTTCTACTCAGTCGAGGAATTATCTCTTTGATCTTATGGATGTTTACGACATGCGATCGGTGTACCCTCCAAAATACTGACGGATCTAGATTCGATTGAAGTTCATCGAGCGTTCGATGATTTGAAAATCCACGTAAATCCTGAGTGACTATTTCGATCACGTCGTTGTCTAAGGATATAAATATAATGTCTTCGGACGGCACCAAGGTTAACTTTCCGCCCACTTTTACCGCAATTGGATCAGGGCGACTGTAGCGTTTGTCCATTAACTCGCCAAGATGCTCAAGTTCCTTTGCCGTGAAGGTCTTCGGGACGGTGGCATGCGGTGAACCTTGATGTTGGAGTTTGCGTACACGCTCTAATGTGCGCTGTAACCGTAATGGTTCGACGGGTTTTAGGAGGTAGTCAACGGCGTTAATCTCAAATGCTTCGATAGCGTAATGGTCATAGGCCGTCACGAAGACTATTTGTGATTCAGTTTTCTTCTTAACGAGTTCTCGTGCGACTTCAAATCCTGTCAACCCCGGCATCCGAATATCAATTAGAGCTAGGTCTGGTTTTAGCGATTCGATAAGGTCTAGGGCCTTGATGCCGTCAGATGCCTCGCCAACAATTTCGACGTCGTCAATTTGTTCAAGTTGGAAGCACAGTTCGTTTCGGGCTGGTTCTTCATCGTCAACGACGACAACCCGTACTGGTCCATTATGCGGTTGCTTGTTGTTCAACAACTAACTCCGGAATGGTAATTCGTGCACAGGTACCTTTGCCAGGTGTACTCTCGAGTTGGAGGTAATAGTTTTCACCGTAAATTACGCGTAATCTTTCATCAACATTTCGTAAGCCAATTCCACGAGTATGGTTCACATTGGTGTCCGTCATTCCGGCACCATTGTCAGTAATCTCAATAATGCCGTGATTATGTTCTCGTCGACTCTTGATCACAATCCGTCCACCACCAACCTTTTTCTCGATGCCGTGCTTAATAGAATTCTCAATTAGTGGTTGAAGAATCATATTCGGTAGAACCAAGTCGAGGGTGTTTTGATCGATTTCTTTTTCTATGACGAGCGTAGGTCCGAATCGAATGGCTTCGATGTCGAGGTATTCGTCAATCGATTTCAATTCCTCACGTAATGTTACGAAGTGCTCTTGGGTGCGCAACATGCGGCGCAGCATTGCTGATAACTTTAGAATGAGAGTGCGCGCGGTCTCAGGTTGAGATCTAATTAAAGATGAAATTGACGTAAGTGTATTAAATAGGAAATGCGGATTTATTTGATTAGATAGAGCTTCGACACGTGCCTTCATCAAGAGGGTTTCTTGTTCTTGAAGCCGATGTTCAATACGGGCCGTGTTCCAAATTTTGATGGGGATGGCGACGCTAAGAACAGTAGACAATACGATTAAAGCGGCCATAAATAGATTTTCAGGCTGATAGAAAAAGATGGCGTTTGTGCCAAAGCGAAATCCAATGCCTTGCCGTATAACCTCCAGGGCAACGGGAGCCGCCGCAAGCAGTAACAGCCAGTCCACCCTGAAACGACTTACAACCTGCCAGGCGTGACGATGGAGGTCTGTGAAGAAAAGTGGCGACAGATGCCAAATCGCTTCTTTCGGACAGACTTCTCGTATCCCTCCACCTGCGAAACCGCATCCGACCGCAAAGGGCATTGCACCGATTTCACCGCCGATGAGACTTGGGGTTCCCAGAAGTGTTCCGACGATAGCACCAGCATATGGACCGGCCAGCAAGCCCGCTAGAAATGGTCCGGCCAACAAGAAATCCGCAGCGTTGTAATTAAGTAAAAGTCTCGCAACGACTCCACCAACGAGTGGAATGCCAAGCATAAAGGCAAACACGAGACGTTCTCGCCATGCTCGTTGCTCAGTCAACAGGATTCGTCTGAATTGATGAAATCGGACAAGCATTGTAGAAAGTGCTGCGATAACAGCGAGCTTTACAATGAGGGTAGTAACGAGAAGTTGCGCGGTCGACAGGAATTGGGCTTCGGGTGGCACGACCACCATTGACTATACTGTTCTCAGGCGAGTCCGTCAATGACTAATTACCCACAAGATGTTAATATTAAAGACTTTATGCCTTTTTCATGTCGTTCTTTTCGCGAGGATGTTCGGGGCGGAGTTCTGGTTGTTGACGGTGCGATGGGAACGATGTTGTACGAGCGAGGGGCGTTTTTGAACCGTGCGTTTGAAGAATTGAATTTATCTAATCCAAAGTTGGTTTTTGAGATTCATTCTGCCTATGTTGATGCGGGTGCCGACATCATCGAATCGAATACGTTTGGGGCCAACAGAATAAAGCTTGGCAATTTTGGCCTCCAGAATGAGGTTGCCAATTTAAATGCTGCCGGTGTAAAACTTGCGCGGACTGCAGCTGGGGAGGGCGTTTTTGTAGCTGGTGCGATGGGACCTATTGGTTCGCCGAATCCCCCGGAGGGAAAAATCGAAGAAGACCGTGCGATAGAAGTATTTCGTGAGCAAGCTGAGGCATTGATTGAGCCAGGAAGCATCGATGTTTTGATGCTTGAAACATTTAGTTCGTTGTCAGAACTTCGCTTAGCGGTGCAGGCAGTCCGTTTGGCAACAACTATTCCTGTTGTAGCGCAAATAACGACTGATACCGCGGGTTGTACAGACGACGGTGCAACACCTGAAGTTGTAGTGAAATCGTTAGTGGATGAAGGCTCTGACGTTATCGGAGTCAATTGCGGTGACGGCCCTCCTGCGATGTTGGTTGTGGCTGAGCAGTTTTGTGCAGTTTCGACGGTTCCTTTTGCAGCGCAACCTAATGCAGGTCATCCACGACAGGTTGACGGTCGCACTTTGTATTTGTCTTCCCCGGAGTTCATCGCCTCGTACGCTCGTAGATTTGCGAATCTTGGCATAAGGCTTATTGGCGGTTGCTGTGGAACGACTCCCGATCATACGAGATCGATAAGACGAGTAATAAAACGGGTATCTTGCGAGGCTACGGCTGAAAAGTTATAGTCGGTTAATGTTTGCCCGGAAGTCGACTCGAGAATATGTAACTACCGATCCTTCCACAAGAGCTTTATCTGTCGCAGCGGTTGAAACCTCTTCGTATGACAACATCGCTTCTGTCTATGATTGGACATATGGCCCCGCTTTACATGCTGGGCGGCTTGCGGCGATCAAAAAACTTCGTCTTCGACCTGGAGATGAAGTTCTTGAGGTCGGTGTCGGCACGGGTATTAATGCCGCACTGTATCCTCGTTTTGTTTCAGTTACCGGTGTCGATGTGGCTGAGGAAATGCTTGAGAAGGCTGAGCAGAGGCTTGCCGCTCGTGACGTCCGCAATGTTCGATTGTTGCAGATGGATGCGGCGCGGCTTGATTTCCCAGATAATTCTTTTGACCTTGTTTATGCGCCTTACGTAATTAATGTCGTACCGGACCCGGTCGCTGTCGCAGCAGAAATGCACCGTGTTTGTCGGCCTGGTGGCTGTTTTGTGATCTTGAACCACTTTTTGAGTAGTAACCGGTTAGTAGCATGGATGGAGAGGCTTGTTTCTCCATTAACCGTCCACGCCGGTTTTAAATCCGACGTCGATCTGTCCGCCTTTCTCGCACAAGCTCATTTGCAGCCGTTGACCGTTGAAAAGGTTGGCGTGGTTCCGATTTGGACGCTGATTACCTGCATGAAATAGTGTCTGAATTTCCTAGCCGATCAATTTAGCCAGTCTTTCACCAATGACTTCTGCGCCATTTACTTGACAGGGAGACTCAGGGCGTTTGGCAGTTAAGAGGCTATCAAGATGCGACCGCCAATTTCCCGTCAATAGGTCTGCATTGCTTATGCGAGCAGCTCGAATCATTGTGGGCATTCCGGCTATTAGGATCGCATCCTCAGGAAAATCATGCCGGTCGGTATACAACATAGCGGTGTCGTTTGCTGCGCACTCGGCAATCATGCCAAAGCCTGGTTTTGTGATGACGACATCAACAGCGGCCATTACGTCTGCATAGTCAAGGTCGTTTATTGAAAGAGCAGCCTCATCAAGAGTCGTGAACGTTTGGGCATTTGGGAGTAGATCTAACCGGTCTCCAGAAGTAAATACAAAGTGATAATTTGAGATTTCTCGTACACAGTTCCAATCGATATTGGGGACGCCGTATCGGCCAAAAGAAAAGAGAGCTATCTGCGAATCGTGCGGCAACTTAAAATATTCTCGAAGTTTGCGAGGGTCTTTTGTCGAACGTCTTGCAACGAGAGGGACGTCAACAACATGTCGGCAGGAATGAAAACCTGCATGAAGTGGAAAACGCCATGCCATAGTTGCGGAAGAGTAGGCGTTACTTAAGGTGTTGACTAATTCTGGAGCGCAGGCGGTTGTGTCAGCGTAGTTGCTGTAGATCCAGTCCCAGGTAAAATTACTGATAGCAACCGTTGGGATCGAAGCTTTTGTGCCGACTCGAAAGGCGAGTGGAGGGATGTCGCCAACGATAAGACGGACATTTAGCCCTTTGAGTTCGGCTGCCTCACTGGCGGCCCGTTGTTCAAGGGTGCGGTGAAATGAGTCGCATTTTCTAATTGACTGAACAACATCGACTTGCAAACTGTTTGGTTGGACGACGCCAGTATCTGTTTCCACGGTTTTGAAACTGTAGTTGGCGAGACGGGCAATATCAAAAAACCATCGAGGGGTTGGTGTTTTGATAATGATGTGTAGGTCATTACGTAATCGTTGCAGTTTACGAATGATTTCGATTTGTCGAGAAGCATGCCCAAATCCATGCCCCGAGATATAGAACACTACGACGGGCATGCCGGCGGCCAAGGTTTTTGTTATTTGCATAGAAAAGACTTAGTTTCGGAGGTCTTTGCTGGAGCGTCTTCCGGTTTGTCGAGGCAATTATAGGCTTGCTGATGGCTACTTTTTTAGCGGGAACTTAAAGACTTTCTTCTGGCGTACGAGATAGCGAAGACGAGGGATTATAATCGCGAGGTGAAACGTTTCCAAATGTTGTACTGCCAAAGTTCAGGCGGTTTTCGAGTCTTGGTCTCAGTATTGCTTTTCGTGTCTGTGTCAAAGTCATTAGGAGCACAGACACCCGCTAGACCGACTGATAGTGACGCCTTCGTTGAAAGTGCCGCACGTGCATTTGCTCATGGCAATCGTGATGAAGTTGAAACGTTAGCTGAGCGTTTTGATCCTGATATGCCAGAAGTAGTGGCATTTCGCGCACGTTTATTGATTGAGCGTGGTGATTATGCTCAAGCTGAATCACTATTGAGCCCCATTGTCAGCGAGGCACAGGAAACTGCTGCCGGTCTCGAACTGGGGTTACTATTGCAGCTTCAAGGCCGAGTTCAAGAGTCACGCGTATTTTTCGATGCAGTACTGATTAATGGTTTACGCTCGGTTGATCCCCTTGAGCAATACCGGGGCGCGCTTGCGGCGCGAGCTGTTGGAAGTTTTCGGGAGGCTAATCGTCTTTTTCGTGCGGCGGCACAAGGTGACCCGGATAACCCAGCCATACAGACCTCATGGGGAGAGCTGTTTCTTGAGAAATATAATCATCCGGATGCGCTAGCTTCCTTTCAGGCTGCGTTAGCCCTTGATGACCAATGGTCGCCTGCTCATCTTGGTGTTGCTCAAGTAATGGCATCTGAAAATCCAATGGTTGCGCGAAGTTCTGTCGACCGAGCAATTGAAATAGACCCCAATTTCGTAAGCGCGCATTTGTTCGTTGCCGAGTTATCTCTAGATGACAGTAATCGCGATGCAGCTGGAGTAGCCATTGCGAAAGCGCTGGCAATCAATCCCAGAAATTTGGAGGCGCGTTCGTTACTCGCGGCCATTGCCTATTTGGAGGACCGTACCGAGGATTACGAAGCCGAAGTTTCACGGGCGCACGCGGTTAATCCCGTGTATGGTGAGATTTATCGAATTGTTGGTAGCCGTGCCGCGCGTGCTTACCGATTTCCTGAAGCGGTGGTGCTTGTAAGAAGCGCTCTAGAACTTAATCCAGACAATACGCGTGCGTACGCTGATCTCGGTATGCATTTATTGCGTACTGGTGATGAGGTGGGAGCCCGTGAAGCTCTAGATAAATCATTTGAAGATGATCCCTTCGACATTGTTACTTACAACTTGTTGCAAATGATGGATCAGTTGAGTGAGTTCGAGACGTTTGAGCAGGGTGATTTGATCGTACGAATTCATCCTGATGAAGTTCCTGCCTTAAAAGAATACGTACTCGAAACTGCTCAAGAAGCACTCGATGAGTTGACCGTACGTTATGGAACAACGGTGCAGGCGCCGATCTTAGTTGAAGTTTTTCCTAGGCATGATGATTTTGCTGTTCGGACGCTCGGCTTGCCGGGGATGCTCGGTGCGCTTGGGGCCTGTTTTGGCAATGTCGTGACTTTGGACTCACCTC
>CAYFJM010000039.1:0-11821 GCA_964343415.1 uncultured Vicinamibacteraceae bacterium
GGCGGACATTAAATGGCCTCATCGCATCCGCCCGGGGCGTAATTCCTCTTGTCGCAGCAGCGGCATGTGTCGGAATTATTATCGGCATCGTCACACTGACAGGCATTGGCACACGCCTGCCAGCGACCATCATTCCGCTGGCTGAACAAAGCCTTTTCCTCGCACTTGTTCTTATCATGGTGTCCTCAATTATTCTCGGGATGGGTTTACCATCAGCCGTCTGCTACTTGCTGATGGCAACACTGATCGGGCCAGTGCTTGGAAATCTTGGCGTTATCCCTCTCGCCGCGCACCTGTTTATTTTTTATTTTGGCATGATGTCCATGGTAACGCCGCCCGTCGCTCTTGCCGCATACGCAGCGTCGTCGATTGCTGGCACGAAAATCATGCCAACAGGCTTTGCCGCATTCAAATATGCTCTGGTTGGATTTACCTTGCCGTACATGTTTATTTACCGCCCAGAACTTCTTATGATGACCGAGACAGGCGACCCTGCCAGTTGGGGGCAAATGCTCGTCCCAGTTAGCATCGCCGTCTTCGGCGTGACGTGCTTTGCAGCCGGGATTGCCGGACAACTGCGAAACCCGCTCAGTGTGGGACTGCGTGTCCTGATCTTCAGCGCCGCCGCGTTGCTTCTTGCGCCCGGCCCATCGGCAGTATTTGCTGGATTTGAATGGCCAATATTCGACCTCGTGGGGCTGGTGATCTTCGGCACCGTATTTGCGATTAATCAACCCTCAAAGTAAGTGATCATTTGTAGGTTCAATGCCATGAGGTTGCTCCTTACTACGGGTGAGGCTGGTCTGAGCCAGTAAGTATTGCTACGCTCTTACTTCGCTAGCGAAATATTATGAAAGCCATCACAAAGTACATCACTCTTATTGGGACCGCGTGGTTCTGTCTACTCTCAGCTGCGACTGGACAGACGCCCCAAACGAACATCACCATTCCGGAGTCTATTCCTATTTTTCCACTGCAAGACATCATGCTGTTCCCGGGGGCATCACGCCCACTTCATATTTTTGAACCGCGCTACCGAGACATGATCGCTGACGCCATAGAAGGCGACCGTATTATCGGAATGGTTATGCTCAGACCAGGTCACGAAGACAACTACAACGGAAATCCCCCCATCTACGATATCGGTTGCGCGGGAATCATCTCGAATGTTGAACGGCTTCCAGATGGTCGGTATAACGTGATCGTGCAGGGGCTTTCGCGATTCCGTATTACACGCGAAGACCAGAGTCGAACCTACCGGATGGCATCGATCGAAGTACTAAATGAGCCACTCTCTAACGCGGACCGCACAACGCTACGCGGTCAACGACCCTTACTTCTCGAATTACTATCATTTGTTGCACCCGGTCAGAAACCGACGGTCGATGATATGTCAGACGACATGCTGGTCAATGGACTTGCTCAATTTCTTGGAATGAACCCAACTGATCGTCTTGACTTACTCCGACAGGAAGGCCCTTTAGCCCGTTCGGATGCGTTGCTGTCACTTCTTGACCAAGGTGCATTGTCTCGATAAGTCAAAACTACCGTTACCGATTATCCGGCATCGCTATGACGCACGTGACTCACAAAAACGCAGACCAGGCTCGATCAGGCTGTAGAACTGCACGACTGATGATTCTTCTATGTCTCATCAGTATGACGATATTCACCACTGGGCCACGCATGCAGGAAGTTACCGACCTTACAGGAAACAACCTGCCCAACCCGAATCCCACCGTCCTCACGAACTGGGGCACCTTGCCTAATGGACGCGATTGGGGTTCCACGGCGGGAATAGACATCGACCCAGATGGACATATTTGGGCTTATGACCGGTGTGGTGCGGTCGGATTAACAGGTGGATGCGATACGTCAAACGTCGACCCCATTCTGAAATTCAATCGCGACTCAGGGGAACTTATAACCAGTTTCGGTGCGGGACTGTTTGTACTCCCGCATGGTCTCCATATCGACACTGACGGAAACGTCTGGGTAACGGATTCCATGGGAAATGAAACCGGTACTAAAGGACATCAGGTTTTCAAATTCAGCCCTAACGGCGACATCCTGCTTCAGCTAGGGAAAGCCGGCGTGGCGGGTCGATCTGCTGGCTTACTAAATGAGCCATGCGATGTCATCACATCCCCCAACGGTGACATCTTTGTTGCTGATGGACACAGCGGGCAGTTCGGTGCCGAACCACCAGAGAAAACTGGTCGTATCCTGAAATTTGATAAAACTGGAACCTTTATTAAGGAATGGGGCGAAATCGGTGAAGGCCCTGGTGAATTCAAAACCCCACATGCCCTCGCGATGGATTCTCGGGGCCGCCTTTTTGTCGCCGACCGGGGCAATCACAGAATTCAGATTTTTGACCAAGAGGGAAACTATCTCGATTCGTATTATCAATTCAGTCGTGTGAGTGGTCTCTTTATCACGCCCGATGACATGCTTTATGCAATTGATTCAGAATCGAGTCCAGAGCGTCATCCTGATTGGCGAACTGGCATCCGTATCGGCAGTGCCACGGAAGACCGAGTCACCGCCTTTATTCCACCTCATCAAACAGGTGAACCGCACGGAGCCGCTGGTGAAGGTGTCGCCGTCGACCACTATGGCAATGTCTATGGAGCTGAAGGTCCCATTTCTCGTGAAACCGCAGAAGGTGGTCTAACAAAATATTTGCGCTAACCGTAACGCTTAGCTAACACCGAACAGCCGATGAAACAGTACCTGCGTTTATTGTTTGTACTACTGCTCCTCTGTCACTCTATTCAGACAGCTGTTCTCGCTCAAACCAGCAGCCATCTGGTTGTCATCTTGAGTCACGACACCAATGATGTCCGTCTCCCAATGACTCTTGAAGCCATTACTTTTTGGAATGACACTTTTGAGGAGTTGAGTCTGGAGCTCGAAGTTATAGAACAGGTCATCATTCGATCACCGGTGGAACGCATCCTTGAAAACTATGCTCGATCAATTTCGCAACGAGCTGGCCGACTCCGTCCTGGGCCATCAGAACCAGATGCACCGGTTGAAATTACTGACTTTGATGCAAACGTGGTCTTGCTACTCTCCCGGCAAGACCTCATGTCGTTTGCATGGCCTCTCCCGAGACGCCCGGGCCATTTCATTGCAATCGAAGAAGACCGGCATGCAATGGCACGAAACCCCAACATCGCACGCAACATCATCGCCCACGAAATTGGTCATACGCTTGGACTTTCACACAACACGGACCCGACATCCCTAATGTGCGGCCCGTGTCGGACGAACGAGTTATCTATCGACCACCCTGAATACATGCACCTGACGGACACGGATAGACAAATTCTTCGGAAGCATTACGCTTCCCGCTAACCGCTGATACGGCTATGATTGAAACGTTTTAGTCATACTAAACAATCAAGATTGTGAACGATTGTAATTTTGTAGTGTTCCCGTTTATGGGAACACCGAAAATCGGCTACATAAGGAGTGACATGATGGTGACACAGAAACGCGCTTTTCTCCTGTTTGGTTTGATGGTCTTTGGTCTCGGCTTTGCAGTTGGCCACTTTACCCAGTTTGAAAACGTTGTCACAGCACAATCAAACCCAGTATTTGAAATGCGAACGTATACGACACACCCCGGTCGCCTAGATGCACTCAATGCTCGCTTCCGTAATCACACGACAAGAATCTTTGAGAAGCACGGCATGACAAATATCGGCTATTGGGTGCCTCAGGATGCCAAAGATCATCCAGAAAGCACGTTGGTGTACATCATTGCGCACGACAATCGAGACGCCGCGACAAACAACTGGCAGTCATTTCGAGATGACCCTGAGTGGGCACGAGTCGCCGAAGAATCGCAACGCGATGGTCGAATCGTCGCAAATGTTGAGTCAGTGTTTCTAACAGCCACTGATTATTCAGACATCAAGTAGTTCACCAATCGACACACAGCGCAGGTCTGTTTTACCGTCCAGTAGTTTCTTGGGCAGGCCGTAACAACACCATTTATTTCCGTTGTTACGGTCTTGTCTGTGACTATTAACGCCACAAACGCTTATGCAATACGCACGAAACAGAGATGTTCCACACAACCGAATACCACGCGGAAAATCGATTACACCTATGAAGGACAAGCCAATCTTCTTAATGTGGTGCGGCCTCCTGCTCGGGTGTTGTTCGGTACAAACCTTCGCGCAAGATCTTGTCCGTAAATCAGAATTTATTTATCAAACCGCAAGTTTTCCGTCGGCACACGCCTCAACCATTGTTGAAACAAACGGACAACTTGTATCGGCCTGGTTTGGTGGAACGGCTGAAGGTAACCCTGATGTTGCTATCTGGGTCGCTCGTCAAGAACAGGATGGGTGGTCACCGCCAACTGAAGTCGCTAATGGTATACAACCAGACGGTAACCGCTACCCATGCTGGAATCCTGTTTTGTTCCAACCACGCGATGGTCCACTTCTACTTTTCTACAAAGTAGGTCCAAACCCAAAGGAATGGTGGGGAGTCGTACGTATGTCAGATGATGGAGGCAGGACATGGTCTGAAGCTGCAAACCTCCCGGACGACATCTTGGGCCCCATCCGCGCCAAACCATACCAACTGAAGAATGGCATAGTTCTCGCCGGGTCAAGCACGGAGCACGACGGGTGGGTTGCCCACATGGAACGCTTTAATCCAGGTCATCCAAACAACTGGTCACTTCGGCAACTTGCCTCTAGTGAACAGTGGCAACGATCCGTTCGATTGAATGACTCTGAAGAATTTGGAGCCATTCAGCCAACCATCCTTGACCATGGGAACGGTCAGTTTCAGGCGTTGTTTCGTAGTCGTCAAGGCGTCATTACAGAATCGTGGTCCGATGACTCCGCACTAACATGGAGCCGCATGATTCGTACGTCTCTACCGAATCCAAGCGCTGGCATTGACGCCCTCAGCCTGAAAAACGGTCAGCATCTTCTTATCTACAATCCGACCACTCGCGGACGAGAAAAGCTCGCTGTAGGACTTTCTTCTGATGGAAAAGACTGGGCTCTAGTGCACGTGCTAGAAAATGGGGACGGAGAATACTCCTATCCATCTGCTATCCAGACAACGGACGGACTAGTTCATATCACCTACACGTGGAAACGCACTCGAATCAAGCATGTCGTTCTTGATCCCGAATCACTTACACCGTAGAACCTATGAAAACTGTTCGGCGATTCCTAAAACTTTGATGATGCTAGCCATACGTCAGAACGTGCCCAACTAGCATCAAACTCAGTGCTTACATCGACGGACGACTTGCCCTGCAATTCAAGGGATTCCTTGAGACCGTAAAGTGACCAGCCATTGTTGGGGTGATCCTGAATTTCCTCACGGTACACACGCTCCGCATCTGTGTATCGTTCCGCTTCAAGTAAGGCCGCACCAAGCCAGTGTCGAGCCGCAAACGGCAATGGCTCTGGCTCAGAATATTCCAACTGGTCCTCAATCTCGACCGCATTTTCAAAGATTCGAATAGCTCCAGCGATATCGCCGGCTTGCAATGCAATTTCCCCTTCCAAAATACCTCCGACGGCACCTAGTAGAAGCTTTGCCTCGTCAAACCGAAACCGGGCCGTCGTAGTCTCCGCTAATGCTCGCACACGATTGAGGTACACCTGCGCAAAATCAGCATCGCCGGTTTTCAAATGCGCATACCCTTGCGCAAAATCCCAGAGTCCTCCTGACGCATCCTGCTCAGGGCGTTCAGTCACTGCCAAGATCTCGTCGAACCGTCCAAACCGTAACAACGTCAGCACATGAAACACGGTGTCATTCGTAATCTTGGCGTAGTCTTTTCCGGCCTGAATCGCGATGGCACCCTGTCCGTCCATCGAGGCTGCAAAAAGTAACATATGCAGGTTGTGACTTGGATAGATCGCAATGCCCTCACCAGACTCGGCCTTTAAATCAGAATGCCACGCTTTGAGATTTGACCGTACTCCATCGCTCCATCGACCGATTTCATTCCACGTATGGGATGGCATGTGATTAATATGACTGGCACCAGGGATTTCATTGCCTAAATACTCGGCACAGTCCGCGGCTTTGCTAGGGTCAGTAGTGGATTCGGTCGCATGAATATAAAGATGACAGGCACCAGGGTGCGTTATATCTCTCGCGAGCACACTTTCCAACACTCCATGCAGTCTCTGCACATTGGGGTCAGCAAGGTCACGCGTTCCACGCCTCGGTTCCAACAAGAACAAAGCATCGGCATATAACGTAACAGCATCAAGATCATCGGGATACCGTTGGGCCAGTTGCTGCATCGCATCAGCATACGCTTGGTCTTGATCTCGACGGGTGTCAGGATCAAAATGCTCTACATACCGTGATTGAATTGCCTCAATGTAAGCCTGTTCCTTTTCATTTGCCTGGTCCAGTCGCGCGACAGCTTCCTGCATTGCCGCGTAGGCATGAGGAGCTTCAAACGGCCGCATCGGACCGTTCAGATACGACCCCCACGACCATGCCTCACCCCAGAAGCAAATGGCACAGTCTGGGTCCCTTTTCCATGCCTCACGAAATGACCGAGTCGCCTCCTCTTTAGCAAACGCGTACATAAGCTGAAACCCTTGCCTGAAATAGGCTTTCGCTTCGACATTTGATGATGAAATCTCGTGCGTATGTTTTCCGATCACCGTTGGATACAGTGGTATCGGTTCACTAAAGCTTTCGGGAAGCGCATCACCAACTGTTTCGGCATCACCACCATGATCGTGCTGAGCTGCCGCAGGAAGCGCTACCAGTACGCACACCAAAACCAAAACGAGTCTTCCGAGAACATATCGATTAGGCATATTCCCTTAATCATACGCAAAGCTCAACGGTTATATCTTCGTTTCTGGCACATCAGTCAAACTCAGTTATATTTCTCACCTAAATCCGCTTGGCCACAGTCTCGATAAAACCCTACTGATTGGATTCCAACTGAGGTATTCTCTGGCCAGCGTGCGTTTTCGTGTCACAGTATTCGCAGCCTTGTTCGTGGTTGGCGCCCTTGTCCCAGCTAGCTTTGCCCAGTGGGGATGGGGAGTTGGCGAGGGCAACCTTCCACCACGGTTTCCTCCAGAATCAATGCCGGACAGAGATTTCGCATTCTGTAAAGTCATGTACGACCAAGTTCGCTACGAAGAACTCGGAATGGGATGGTCGACTGACTACCCCTATGCCGGTATCAATTTAATGCACCGACTTGAAGATCTAACAACGGCAAGGATTAGTAGCGACCGACACGGCCAACCCAATCACTGGGTGGTTCGTTTAACAGATGACGAATTGTTTCAGTGTCCATTCATTATGGCGTCAGATGTCGGCACCATTGGAATTACGGGCGCTGAAACCGTTCGGCTTCGAGAATATCTGCTCAAAGGCGGATTCCTCTGGGTTGATGATTTCTGGGGCCCAAGAGCCTGGGCACACTGGACAAGTGAAATCGGGCGCGTCCTACCACCATCGCAGTATCCAATCCGTGATGTACCCCTTGATCATCCAGTTTTCCGAACCCTAACAACGGTTGAGAAAGTCCCACAAATAACGTCGATTCAATTCTGGTATCGGTCTGGGGGAAGAACGACGTCTGAGCGGGGCCGGAATAGCGACGTACCGCATTTCCGCGCCATCAGTGACGAACACGGGCGGTTTTTGGTCGTTATGACCCACAACACAGACGTTGCCGACGCATGGGAACGAGAGGCAGACGACCCACGGTTCTTTGATCAATTTTCACCGGACGGTTACGGCCTGGGAATCAATGTACTCCTGCACTCCATGAGTCACTGACTTAGTTACGATCAACATTACCGAACTTGTCTCACACCTCAGTTAACGTCAACGTTGTATTAATCGCTGACAGGGAACACAGTTCGCAATATGCATAACTCATCGATCATAGTCTGTCCTTTATGCAGTCACGACAACATATCCACCTACCACTTCCATCCCCATCGTCAGTTCTGGCAGTGCGCAAACTGTGCCCTCGTGTTCGTCTCACCAGCAGACTATCCTGATGCCTGCGCTGAAAAGGCTCGGTACGACCAACACCACAATAATCCGATTGATAAACGTTATCGCACCTTCCTCCAACAATTAGCCACACCGTTGCTGGAACGTCTCACCGTTGGTTCCATCGGACTCGATTTTGGATGCGGGCCAGGTCCCGCACTTGCACACATATTGCAAGAATCCGGAATGACCGTTGAACTCTACGATCCCTACTACTGTCCGAATGACACCGCGTGGACAACCCATTACGACTTCGTCACGGCAACAGAAGTCGTTGAACATCTGCATCAACCGTCGCAAGAGTTCGACCGTCTCTTCCGCGTGCTAAAACCAGGCGGGCGTCTGGCCATCATGACAAAGTGGGTTTCACGTATTCCGTCATTTGCTACATCACGCTACGTACGTGACATGACGCATGTCTGCCTCTACAGTCCCGAAACATTTAATTGGATCGCTAGCCGCTGGAACAGCAGCGTCGACTTTCCTAAAACCGACATCGCATTATTTCAAAAAGACTGAGACGTCATACAATGCCGTCAGATGGATACTCTATCGTGAGCGTTCTGGTTAACCGTCGAGACTTTTTCCGCGCACTGCCCGCCTTGACCATGGCTCCGGCCTTGTCTACCGACACGGCAATCGCGTTGCCTTTGGGACAAGCAGAACTGGGATTACGAATTACGGAAATGGAGGTCATCGGTGTACGCGCAACCACGCGGACAAATTGGATTTTCGTGCGTTTAACAACAAACGACGGACAAACTGGACTAGGAGAAGCTTCGGTAAACCGGAGGCTCGACCTTTCAGAACTCTCAGGATTCTTCAACCTTGTCCGTGATCGATCACCATTCGAAATCGAACGCTATCGACAGGCAGGATGGGCGACTGCAAGTACGGGCAACCGCCAAGAGGCAACAGCTTTTAGTGCGATCGAACAAGCTCTATGGGACCTGGTTGGCAAATCACTCGGAGCCCCCGTCTACGATCTGGTCGGCGGAAGACTACGCGACGAATTACCGGTCTACGCGAATATCAATCGTGCAACTGTTGACCGTAGTCCCAGTGGGTTTGCAGCAAACGCTCAACAGGCTGTCGCTGATGGATTTCGGGCGATCAAGGCTGCACCATTTGACGGTTTCCCTTCGCTTGCTCAATCCCGTGAGGAAATCGAAGCGGCAACCGAACTCGGTATTCGCTGCATCGAAGCCATGCGCGCCGCCATCGGCCCTGACATTGACCTGAAAATTGATATCCATAGTAATTTTGATGTGCCGTTAGCAATCGAGGTCGCAACACGACTCGAACCGCAACAGTTATCGTGGTACGAAGAACCTGTACCACCGACCGACCTCGACAGCACTGTTGCAATCAAGAATGGCATCCGCCAACCCATGGCCGGCGGTGAATTCTTATTTGGCGTGGAAGGATTTTCGCCACTGTGCCAAAACAGTGCGGTCGACATCATCATGCCCGACGTCAAGCATTGTGGCGGTATCGCAGAAATACGAAGAATTGCTACGGTCGCTGACCTCCACGGGGTCCTTGTTTCACCCCACAACCCCAGCGGCCCGCTAAGTACGATGGTATCAGCTCAGGTGTGCGCCGGTCTGCCAAACTTCGACATTCTTGAGTACCAGTGGAACGAAGTGCCATGGCGTGGCGACCTAGTTGACCCACCCGAACAGTTCTCTGAAGGGATCCTGGAAGTACCGGATGGTCCGGGTCATGGGGTCACCTTGAATAACACCGTTCTTCGTGAGCACACGTAATATCTTTCGCCTCTTGTGCCGCCTTCCAAGGCAAACTACCAGTCTTGTTTTTGTGCGACAGCCTCAGTGAGATGCTACGATCAGTGGTTCGTTTACCAAGGAGACACCAAGCCATAATGAAAATTTCCGCTATTGATGCCCTAGAAGTGATTGATTCCAGAGGGAATCCAACCGTTGAAGCCCGCGTCCACCTTGAAGATGGAACCGTCTCAGAAGCACGGGTCCCGTCTGGAGCCTCAACTGGTGAACGGGAAGCAACGGAACTCCGCGATGGCGGCAAGCGGTACGGAGGCAAGGGTGTTCAGCAGGCAGTCAACAATGTGAACACCGAGATTAACACTGCGCTGGCCGGGTGCGATGTCATGGACCAACGTGGGCTAGACCAACGCATGCGTGAACTCGATGGCACTCCAAATAAAGCTCGACTCGGCGCAAATGCCATACTCGGCGTCTCCATGGCAGCGGCACGCGCCGCTGCCGCTGCCACGCGCACACCGCTCTATCGACAACTTGGTGGTGACCGTGCCGTTGTACTCCCTGTGCCCTGCCTTAATGTTATTAACGGCGGACGGCATGCAGATAACACCGTCGACTTTCAGGAATTCAAAATCGCACCACACAATGCACCTACATTTTCTGAAGCACTTCGTATGGGTATTGAAACATTTCATGCCCTTCGTTCCCTGCTACAAAAACAAAGTAAGTCAACAGGCATTGGCGATGAAGGCGGTTTCGCGCCAGACCTTGCAAGCAATGAGGAAGCCGTCGAACTGATCATTGCCGCCATTGAACAGGCTGGTTACACCCCTGGCACAGATATCGCACTTTGTCTTGATCCAGCAACTAGTGAAATGTGGCAGAACGGAAGTTACGTCGCATTTAAATCAGATCAGTCAACCCGGACGAGTGCAGACATGATTGAACTCTGGCAATCGTGGATCGATCGATACCCCATCGTGCTGATTGAAGATGCGCTAGCTGAAAACGATTGGAATGGTTGGGCGGCACTGACACGCAGTCTTGGCGAACACATCGAACTCGTTGGTGACGATATTTTCTGTACCAACCCCTCGATTCTTCAACAAGCTATTGAGCAAAAGGTGGGAAACTCGATCCTTGTCAAACTGAATCAAATTGGTACTGTGTCTGAAACACTAGAAACGGTTCAATTGGCTCAAAAACACGGGTACGGTGCATATATGTCGCACCGATCTGGGGAAACGGAAGACACCTTTATTGCCGATCTCGCGGTGGCAACCAACTGCGGTCATATCAAAACAGGGTCAGGGTGCCGTGGTGAACGAACTGCGAAATTCAACCGTCTACTCAGAATCGAGCAGGAACTCGGCAGCGATGCCAAGTTCGCTGGCCTTGACGGATTTAGACAATCAGTTATCACGTGCGCCTAAACAGGCTCGACGTGTCCTGATACGTGAGGTGTCGAAAAATATCGAGCGAGTGTCTTTGCGGTCGGTGCCGGCGTGACCCATGAGACAATAACCATCAGCAAGGAAGACCCCAGCAGCATCGGCAACACTGGCATAAACCCAAGAACAGCCGTGCCACCCGGCGTGCGAGTTATAACATCAATTCCGTTAATAGCCCACACAGACACGACAGTCCCTGGAAGCGGTGCGGGTATCGTCGCTTGCAGTACTGCGACGGCTGTCATAGTACTGGCCGTCCAGATGACCACAGCTAGTGCGCCCCACTTGGTGCTTCTTCGCCAAAACAGTGCTGCAATCAATAATGGTAGGAGCGTGGTAAAGCCTGAAAACGCGTACTGCACAGCGATACCGAAAATCCCCGGGGGTACCTGCAACGCAATGACGTAAGCGACAAGCGCAATCAGAATAACAAAAATACGCCCAGTCTGAACCTGAACAACTGGCCCGAAGCGGGATGCTCCCCCATAGTAAGCAAACACATCCTCTGCAAACATGGTTGACAACGCCAGAATCTGAGAATCGCTAGCCATCACGGCAGCCATAATGCCGGCACCAAGCAGCCCCGCA
>CAYFJM010000040.1:0-11584 GCA_964343415.1 uncultured Vicinamibacteraceae bacterium
GCTCGTCTCGCGGCAGGAGCGGCTGTTATGGGGGTTGACTATGCGCTTGAGCAGGATCAACCAGCGGTAGCATTTGTACGCCCACCAGGCCATCACGCGGAGCGTAATCGTGCGATGGGGTTTTGCGTGTACAACAATGCAGCGGTTGCGGCGACTCATGCGCTATCACATGGTCTTGAGCGGGTAGTGGTTATTGATTACGACGTGCACCACGGGAATGGGACCCAGTCAATTTTTTACGATGATCCTCGAGTGCTCTATATTTCGACTCATCAGTATCCGTTTTATCCAGGAACAGGTGCCGTAAGTGAGATCGGGAATGGTGCTGGCACTGGTTTTACTTTCAATATTCCTCTTGAGGCTGGTGCCGGTGACGCAGATCTTGATCTCATGTTTCGAAGGCTGGTTTTACCCGTGACACAGGAGTTTCAGCCACAGTTGATTATTCTGTCGGCTGGCTTTGATGCTCATGTTGACGATCCGCTGGGTGGGATGCAAATGACGGTGGATGGTTTCGGGACCCTCACTCGATTAATTTGTCGATTAGCACTTGAGCATTGTGATGGTCGATTTTTTGCCATTACGGAAGGTGGATATCATTTACCGGCTTTGGAGGCCTGTCTTGAAGAGTTGCTTGTTGTCACAGTTGAGCAGGCTCGGGATCTCGAAGAGGTTTTGCCTGTGTCAGGGTCTATTGACGTGGCCGAGGCCGCACTGGGACCAATTCTGGTAGCGCAAACCCCGTACTGGCCGTCAATAAGTACGAGTAGACAGCTATAGACTGATAAACTATTGGAAACTTTAACCCCTACCGTTAGTTTCGTGCGCGACTATAACCCCCAAGACATCGAGACAAAATGGCAGCAGCGGTGGACAGACCGCCGGGCCTTTGAGGTTTCCGAGGACCTATCTCGGCCGAAATTTTATAGCCTTGTGATGTTTGCTTACCCTTCGGGTCACGCTCACGTTGGCCATGTCAGAAACTACATGATCGGCGACGTGGTTGCGAGAATGAAGCGTATGCAAGGGTATAACGTGTTGCAACCATTCGGTTGGGACGCGTTCGGAATGCCCGCTGAGAACGCGGCAATTAAGAACAACATTCATCCGGAAGCCTGGACGCGCGACAACATTGCCCATATGAAAGATCAATTGCAGCGTCTCGGAATCAGTTACGCCTGGGAACGTGAGTTTGCGACTTGTGATCGCTCGTATTACAAATGGAATCAGTGGCTATTTCTCAAAATGTACGAACGAGGACTTGCGTACCGTAAGCATTCAGCCGTGAACTGGTGCTCGAGTTGTAACACGGTGCTCGCTAATGAGCAGGTGGTCGACGGTGGTTGCTGGCGCTGTAGTACCGTCGTTGAGACCAGAGACTTGGAGCAGTGGTTTCTTCGTATTACCCATTACGCTGATGAATTATTGGATATGACATCGAGTCTTGAACAGTGGCCTGACAAGGTTCTCACTATGCAGCGCAATTGGATTGGTCGGTCTGAGGGCGCTTTGGTGTCGTTTCCGTTGGCCGGTACAGATAACGATCAACGGTCAGACGGTGCAATTGATATTTTTACGACGCGTATCGATACGATCTATGGTGGGAGTTTTGTACTGTTGGCACCCGAGCACCCATTGGTCGATAAATTTGCGACTGATAGTGATGAGGCAGATAAGTTTAGGAATCGTGTTAAGCAATTTCGAGAACTCGACCGGAATGCGAGACTAACCGGACAAATCGAAAAAGAAGGCTTTGATACGGGGCGTTTTGCACTTAACCCCTTTACGAAGGAGCGTGTTCCGATTTGGATCGCGAACTTTGTATTGGCCGACTATGGAACAGGTGCGATCATGTCCGTACCTGCGCATGATCAACGAGATTTTGAGTTTGCGCGGAAGTATGACTTGCCGATTCGTGTGGTGATCCAACCTCATGGTCTTGAGCCTCTTGAGGGCTCAATGTTGCAAGAGGCCTCAGTCGCCGCTGGGCGTCTTGTTGATTCAGGGAAGTACTCAGGGTTGGAGAGCAATAAAGCGCGAGAGGTCATGACGCGTGATGCGGAATCGGGCAGTTTCGGACGCGGTCAAATTCAGTATCGACTGAAAGATTGGGGCGTGTCTCGGCAGCGTTATTGGGGAACGCCCATACCGATGATTTACTGTGATAAATGTGGGACGCAACCGGTTCCGTTTGAGGATCTTCCGATTGAACTGCCGATAATCAAAGAATTTACTGGGCGTGGAAAGTCACCTCTCGCTCAGGTACCAGATTTCGTCGATTCGACGTGCCCTGCGTGTGGAGGAGAGGCAAGAAGAGAGACCGATACGATGGACACATTCGTTGATTCATCGTGGTATTTTTATCGGTACTGCGACCCGAAGAACGACAGCGCACCTTTCGATATTGACAAAGTCAAATATTGGACACCTATTGATTTCTATAGTGGTGGTGTCGAGCATGCCATTCTGCATCTGATCTACTCAAGATTTTTCTGTAAAGTGTTTCGCGACCTCGGGTTAGTACAGCACGATGAGCCGTTCGAGCGGTTGCTCACGCAGGGCATGGTTCTGCGCGATGGTAACGTGATGTCAAAATCAAAAGGAAATGTTGTCGACCCGGATGAAATGACTACAACCTTTGGCGCGGATGCGTTACGCCTGTATGAGATGTTTGTCGCACCACCTGAAAAAGAAATTGAATGGACAGATACGGGCCTTGAAGGGAGCGCTCGTTTTCTTGGTCGAGTTTGGCGTTTAGTCATGCCATTCGCTTCTGTGATTGCAGCTGGAAATATTCCCGGGTTTGATGCAGTTGAACTAGGTGATGCTGAACGTAACCTGAGGCGGAAGACTCACACTACGATTCGTAGAGTATCAGAAGATCTTCACCCGCGCGTGCATCTCAATACTGCAGTCTCTTCGTTAATGGAACTTGTGAATGACTTGTATGGCTATTGCGAGAAAATGAACATTGGGCCAATGTCTAATTCCCCAGATGAGGCAAACGCAAAAGCTAGCTCTGCGTCGCTTGCTGTAGTTCAGGAAGGGGCGGAAGCGCTTGTTCTTTTATTGTCACCATTTACGCCACATTTGGCTGAAGAGCTGTGGGAAGCCATGGGGCATGATGATGGCGTGGAGTTGGCCGGCTGGCCGGAATATGATGAATCGGTCGCCCGTGCGGAAGAACTCGTATTGCCCGTGCAAGTAAACGGGAAGGTTCGCGCTCGGATGATAGTGCCAATTAATACGCCTGACGAGACTCTGAAGGAAATGGCACTAGCTCAGCCGAAGGTCCAGGCGCATACTAAAGGCAAAGAAATAGGTCGTGTTGTGCTTGTGCAGCGGAGACTTATCAGTATTGTTGCGAAGTGATTTTTCGAAGGAGATTAATGGCTATGGCGAGAATATTTCGAGTCGGTCGCTGTATGGTCATCTTGTTAGTATGCAGTTTGATGTCTGGCTGTGGCTACTCACTCGCAGGTCGTGGTGGGTTCCTTCCTGACTATATTGAGACGATCGCGATCCCTATTTTTGATAACAACACGGTCGTTTTTGATGTTGAGCGTTTACTGACCCAGGAAGTGCGGTCAGCATTTATCGGTCGAGGGTCATATCGCGTGCAGACTGATCCCGGTGGCGCAGATGCGACACTGACTGGCGTAATCAATGACATCACGATAACGCCTGCAAGTTTTACTTCTGACCAACAAGCTTCTCGGTACATTTTCACGCTGACTGCTGCAATCGAATTTACTGATCTCACAACGAATGAAATCGTGTGGGATGACCAACAGCTTATCTTTAGTGATGAATACGAGGTTGCCTCGGGTGCTGGAGACGTGCAGAACGTTTCCGCATTTTTTGGTCAACAAAACAATGCCGTAGAACGGATTGCAGTCGATTTTGCCACGACCGTGGTTAGTTCGATTCTTGAAGCATTTTAGGTTACTGAGGTCGTGGAAACTCTCGTCCCTTCTGCATTACTCAAGCAGCTCAAGAGCGGTCAATTAGATCCCGTCTATCTCATTCTCGGGGCTGATGAGCATGAGAAAGACGAGATTGTTGATGCATTTGAGGCGGTCATAGAAGAGGAATTACGCCCGTTTAATGTTCATCGTTTTGATGGACTAGAGGCGGGTACCCAGTCGTCAAAAGTATCGCTCGGTGATGTGCTGGGCGCGCTTAAAACACTTCCCATGATAATTCCTAAAAGACTCGTTATTGTGCAGCGCGCCGAAGTATTACTTCAGCCACCTCGCGAGAACGACGTAACGGCGGTTCTCGATTTGAAATTACTAGAGAAACACTTAGATGATCCGGGCCAAACGACGATTTTCGTAATTATCACAGAGAGCTTAAATGGTACATGGCGAATAACTAAGAAACTAAAGGCTACTTCGACGGTGGTTCAATGTGGATTACTTGAGGATGTATCTGACGCAGCACGATGGATTACTAGACAGGCAAAGGCGGCAGGTGTCACTATGGAGGTAGAGGCGGTTCGAGAACTTGCTAACCGGATCGGGCCTGATGTTCGTCGTCTTCGAGGAGAGTTCGATCGTCTGTTGCTTTTTGCGTCCGGGCAGGAGCGGATAAGTGCGCCAGATGTGAAAGAAGTTGTAGGTATGGCGGTGTCTCTTGATGACTGGGCTGTAACCAAAGCGATCGAGAAAGGACAAACTGCTACGGCCTTGCGCGAACTCGCACTTTTAATTGATGGGGGAGCAGTTCCGCAAATGTTACTCGGTCAACTCGCGTGGGTCGTAAGAACACGTTTAAGTGGGCCGAGACTTATCCCGGCTATTAATTTCGTATTTAGAGCCGACAAGGCCCTTAAGAGATCCACGGACGAACCTCGCGTTATACTCGAAAAACTCGTTGTTCAGTTGTGCGCTGTTAAAGAAAATTAAAGACCTAATTCGCCGAAACAGTTGCTACGTTTCTGAGTCGTTTCGACAAGCGTGATTTATGGCGTGCGGCCGCATTATGGTGGATGACACCTTTGCCAGCAAGGTTGTCAATTAATGAGACGGTCGTCCGGACAAGAATACCAGCTTTATTGACATCGCCAGTGTCAATAGCATTTCGTGTTGCAGTGAGCGCGTGGCGCATTCGACTTTTAAGCTGTTTATTGTGTTCTCGACGTCTGAGGCTTTGCGTATGAGCCTTTATCGCTGATTTATGATTTGCCATTAACTAATAATTATACTGTCTCTTTCTATCTGTAAGCTACCACCAAAAATGACAAAGGTGCTGAGCGTAGGTTATTTCCCGTGTGTCGAATAGACTTCAGCGCCGCCCCAACGATCGAAGGCGTACACGTCGTAGCCACGCCCATTCGGTCCTTCCATTCCTGGTGAGCCAATTGGCATACCTGGAACCGCAAGTCCCCGGATATCCGGTCCTTCGGCGAGCATACGTTTGATATCTGATGCGGGAACGTGTCCCTCTATGACGTAGTCGCCGACGAGTGCTGTATGGCACGATGAGAGTTCAGGACTCAATCCAGCACGCTGTTTAAGAGGAACTACACTGGGAACATCCGTCATATTGACTGTAAAACCCTGCTCTTGTAGGTGAACCACCCACTTCACGCAACAGCCTCACGTGGGGTTTTTATATACCTCAATAGTCGGTAACTTCGCTTGAGCAGATACGTCTGTCCACACGAGCGAGAGGCCGAGAACACCAAACGCCAGTCCAAGAGCGGAAACCCAATTTTTCATTCTTTTATTATAGCGGTCTCGTTCCATTATTGAACTTCTTTCAGTTTTCTGAGTTGCCGGCGTTGCCGTTTATTAGGGACTCCCATTTTGGCGGGATTATTACGACCAACATGTCTGATTAGAGCACGAAAGGCAGCTTCTTCTTCGGATGGTGGTGGTGTCCGATCAGTGTAAAGTGTTTGTGCGTCATGTTTTGAAACGTGTCGATCTTCGATGCCGAGTACTTCGAGGAGTTGTTTGACTCCGTTTGTTCGTGTGATACATATCGTGTCACCTGCGTGGACCTCCCGGTGTGGCTTTCCTCGGTGGTCGTTGAGAGCAACTTTCCCACCTTTGATGGCTCGTTGTGCTTCGGAGCGCGTTCTGAAGAGACAGGCGACGTCTAGCCATACGTCAAGTCGTACGGCGACCGATTCAACTGGTTTGTTGCTGTTCGATTTTTTGTCGGGAGACATTAACTGCTTAGTATGCGCTCGATCTCGGTTCGGCTTTGCTGGACGATGTCGTCGAGTCGTTCGACTTGCCGACCACCGGCTTGAGCGAAATCAGGTCGGCCACCGCCACGCCCTCCAACGATGGGAGCCAAAGTTTTAATTAACTGCCCAGCGTGAACACGATTAGTTAGATCGCGTGTAACAGTCACCACGAGCGCTGCTTTCCCATCCGTATCTGCAGCTAACACGACAACACCGCTACCTAAGCGATCTCGCAGTTTATCCGCTAACGTCCGAAGCGCATTTTGTTCGAGTCCGGAAACGCGTCTTGCGATGAGTTGTATTCCCTGAATTTCTGTGGATTCAAGGGTGTCGTTACTGCTTTCAAGATCAATCCCGCTTGCCGTGCCCATGCCGAACGCGGTTTTGACTTTCAATTGTTCTAGGTCTCGATTCAGGCGTTTGGTTTCCGACTGTAGTTTCTTTACAGTCGGAACCGCTTCCGTGGCTGTTGTGCCAAGCGCATCAAGTATTTGGTTGAGAGTCGTATTACGTTCCTGTACGAAATGAAGTGCATATTCTCCAGTTACGGCCTCAAGCCGGCGAACACCTGCCGCGACGCCTCCTTCGTGTGTTACCACAAATGTGCCGATGTCTCCCGTGGATGCGCAATGCGTTCCCCCGCACAACTCCATTGAAAAATCACTGACACTGACGACTCGAACAATATCGCCGTACTTTTCTCCGAAGAGAGCCATGGCGCCATCTGCGATGGCTTCGTCAGTTGAACGTTCTCGCGTATCGACCGGTCGGTTGTCGATAATCCAAGTGTTTACAATCTGCTCTATTTCACTAATCTGGTCTACTGTAATCGGCTCATGGTTTGTCACGTCAAATCTAAGTTTTTCAGGGGCTACGAGCGACCCGGCCTGCTTGACATGTTTGCCAATAACCTTTCGTAATGCCGCGTGAAGTAGGTGCGTGGCTGTGTGATTTCTGCGGATCGCATTTCTTCTGCCAACGTCGAGTTCAACGAGAACCTCTGTGCCGACATGAAGGGAAGACTCGGCTATCGCAACAATATGCATCCGCGGCCAATTCGGAATCGGCTTGATCACATTACTAATGTGGCCGCGCCCGGCGTCTGTTGTACTGAATGTGCCTGTGTCAGAGACTTGGCCGCCTGCTTCAAGATAAAACGGCGTGACGTCGAAAATGGCAAATCCTTTTTCACCTGAAGTAAGTACAGCGGTGGATGTTCCGTCAGTCCGAAATAGTTGCTTGATCGTGGATTGACACTGCGTGTCGTTGTATCCGATAAAGGTGTCAACTAGTGCCGCTGCGTCGTCGTTGGGTTGTTGAGTAAAACTGGGTGTGTCTGTCGCTGCGAATTTTGTGCTCGCTCTCGCTCTTGTGCGTTGGGCTTCCATCGCATGGTCGAAGCCCGCTTTGTCAATGGTTATTTGGCGCGATTCAGCGAGGTCTTCAATGAAGTCAAGCGGAAGGCCAAAGGTATCGTAGAGCCGAAAAGCGTCATCGCCAGACACGGTTCGATTTCCCTGTTCTGAGGTTCTAAGTGTGTCTTCGAGACGCGGTAGCCCGTCGGTCAGCACTTTGTCGAACTGTTCTTCTTCACGGCGAATAGTGTCAATGATCGTCGTTTGATTGGTGCTTAGTTCTGGATAAGCAGTTCCCATTTCACCAACGACAACGTTGACGAGTTCGTGAAGAAAGGGTTCCTCCAGGCCGAGTTTTTTACCGTGACGCATCGCCCGTCGCATTATTTTACGGAGAACGTATCCACGCCATTCATTTGAAGGTGTTACCCCGTCACCGATCAGGAGCGTCATAGCGCGAAGATGGTCAGCAACAACGCGCAGTGACACATCGGTTGTGTTGTTACTATTGCGTCCTAGTAGTGGTTGATACGACACACCGGCGCGCTTACCAATGGCCTCAAGTAACGGCGTAAATAGGTCTGTGTCGTAGTTTGAGAGTCTGTCCTGCAACACAGCAACAATCCGCTCCAGTCCCATCCCGGTATCTATTGATGGTTTATGTAGCGGCTTGAGAGTACCGTCTGCTTGCCTGTCAAATTCCATGAAAACATTGTTCCAGATTTCGACATATCGATCGCAACTGCAGTCTATTCCGCGACATGGTGTTTCTGAGCACGGAAGGTGGTCACCTCTGTGGTAGTGGATTTCTGAGCATCTTCCGCAGGGTCCGGTATCACCCATGGACCAGAAATTATCGGCAACACCCATTTCGGCAATACGGCTAGCGGGCAGAAGTTGCAGCCAGATCGAATGAGCTTCGTCGTCACGCGGTATTTCAGAACTTCCTTCAAAGATTGTGGCATAGAGTCTGTCCGGAGGTAGCTGCCAGATGTCGGTGAGGAGAACCCACGCAAAAGGGATTGCGTCTGTTTTAAAGTAATCACCAAATGAAAAATTACCGAGCATTTCGAAGAATGTGTGATGTCGTAGCGAGGGACCTACGTTGTTGAGGTCATTGTGTTTACCGCTGACGCGCATACATTTTTGAGCAGTCGTGGCACGCTGATAATCTCGTTGATCTGTTCCAAGAAAAAGTTCTTTGAATTGGTTCATCCCGGCATTTGTAAATAACAATGTCGGATCGTTTGATGGGACCAATGGACTGCTCGGAACAACACGATGTCCGTGTTCTTTGAAGTAATCGAGAAAACTTTGCCGGATATCAGCGGATGTCATAAGTCTAATTCTTGCACAGAGGGATGGATGGGTTATTCGTCAGGACAGGTGTTTCCCGTTGAACGTTCTTCAAGAGCGCTATAAGCCAGATGCCCTTCGAAGCCTTGCCGAATGAGGTATTGGTAGAGTCTTTGGAATTGGGCTCGGTCTTGGACACGTCCAGTCAGGCGTCGGTTTAGTGCTCGTTGGATCACTAGTTGTGTGCCAACCTCTTCGTACGTTTGAGAAACAACTTCACGGGCAATGTCTTGCGCAACACCAGCTGCTACGAGGTCCAGTATGGCACGTCTCGGTCCTCGATGTTTTATTAACGCGGCTTGTCGAGCATAGATGCCTGCTGTGCGACGATCGTCAAGTGCTCCTTCATTCGTGAGTCGCTGGATAGTTTCGTTTATCGCTTCGGTTGAAAATCCTTTCTTAGCAAGGCGATTTCGTAGTTGAGTCGATGTGAGTTCTCTTCTAGCCAGTAATGACAATGCGGTCGTATAAGGGTGCGATACTAGGTTTTGCACCCTTGAAGGATACTAGGCTCGTTTGAGTTGACGCCAGGCTATGAAGTTAACCGCTTTTCGCAACAGCATCGACAGACTCCATGGATGCCGTATCCTCGGTGTATACAAACGTAAGCCATCCATGAGTGTCGGGTAGACGACCGTTAATAATGTCAAAAAAGCGGTGCTGAATAGCTTCGGTGACTGGGCCACGCTTGCCAGATCCAATGGTAATTTTGTCAACCGTACGTATCGGAGATATTTCAGCGGCTGTACCCGTAAAAAATACTTCATCTGCAATATAAAGCGTTTCACGGGGCACTGTCGCTTCTTGAATCGTAAAACCCAGTTCACTGGCTAAAGTTATAACAACATCGCGGGTGATGCCCGGGAGAATAGAATCTGCAAGTGGTGGGGTCGTAATGATGTTGTCGCGTACAACGAATATGTTTTGCCCACTTCCTTCACTGACAAAACCACGAGGATCTAATGCAATTCCTTCGCTGTAACCATTTAGCGTTGCTTCCATCTTAATGAGTTGAGAATTCGCGTAATTTGCAGTTGACTTCGACACTGACGGGAAACGGTTTGGGGCACCACGTCCCCAGGAACTGATTTGAACGTCGACACCGTCTTCTAGGGCTTTTTCGCCTAAGTAGGCACCCCAGTGCCAAACTAGGATCGCAGCTTCGACCGGGCAACTAAAAGGGTTAACTCCGAGCGAGTCATAGCCTCGATACAAAAGAGGACGGATATAGCATGATCGGTACTGATTTGCGCGTATAGTTTCTAGAACTGCAGTCTCAAATCCGTCTTGATTGAGTTGGTGATCCATCCGATAGATTTTGGCAGAATCAAAAAGGCGTCTTATGTGTGCATCAAGGCGGAAGACCGCTGCACCCTTGTCAGTGTCATAGCAGCGAGCACCTTCGAAGACACCGCTACCATAATGGATGACATGTGAGCCGATGTGAATGTTGGCATCGGCCCAATCAACGAGAGAACCATTCATCCAGATTTGTCCAGATCCAAAAGTCATAACGTATGAAATCCCGCGGAGTGAATAAGTTACGCTTGATGCCAGTCTACGAGGCGAGTGTAGTTATTGGCAAGGTCAGGACCAAATGATGTGGATGTTCAGCTACTGTGTTTCGTGACAAAACGGGCAACGGTCTGTTCTTGCATGCAATGGTTTATGGCATTGCCAGCAAAATTTTCCAGTTGATGGTGTGGTAGAACGAAGTCGTTTTTGTACGCTTGAGGTTTGAAATTCTTGAGGACTTCCGTCGGGCAGACTAGTTATATTTTCATCCACACTGGGTTCTGAATGATTTTGAGGTCCGTACGATAGCTCGAGATCAGCAATTAACTCTGCAGCACGCTGGTACCGAGAAGAAAGCGTTGGTGCGAGTGCTTTCATTACGATGTCGTTGAGTGGTTTTGGGACAGCAGGATTTTCTAGTTTTGGCGGACGTACGAGTTCGCCACTAATTAACTTGTCAAGATCAGTCGGTGCGGGTGTTTCGTAGGGTAATGCGCCAGTGAGCATTTGGTACATTGTGATGCCTAGTGAATAGATGTCGGAAGCAAAGACAGCTTTTCCTTCAAACTGTTCAGGTGCCATATACGGTGGACTACCAATGACGGTTGTGCCGTGAGCGGCAATTTCCAAAAATCGAGAGGTTCCAAAGTCCGCGACTTTTAAGATTCCCGAGCCAGACACAAGCACGTTTGGTGGTCTGAGATCACGGTGAAGTACGCCTTGGCGATGGGCGTGATCAACAGCGTTCGCGATTTGCAGGGTGTAGTCAACAGTGCGAGCAGTGTCGAGTGCGGCCTCACGGGCAATAACGTTTTCTAGCGTGTCTCCGTCGACGTATTCCATTACGATGAAGAAAACGTTGTCTTCTTTTTCAGCGGTCGTAATTGAAACAATGTTTGGGTGATCCAATGCTGCTAATAGTCGCGGTTCACGCAGTAAGTCTCTGAAATTAAGGTTTTGTTTATGGGGGACTTTAATCGCGACTTCTTTATCGATCCATGTGTCTTTAGCGAGATATACCGCGCCGAAACCACCACTGCCAAGTGGCGACAGGATCTTGTATTTGCCTAACGACTGTCCGCGAAACAGCATACGACATGAAAAGTATAGCGTGGGGTTTCTTTCTCGGTTATAGCAGCGAAACCTTCTAGAAATC
>CAYFJM010000041.1:0-11394 GCA_964343415.1 uncultured Vicinamibacteraceae bacterium
CGGTCTCTTCTGTTGTCGATCTTGGCGAGGCAGTCATTATGCCTGGTGTGGTTAATGCTCACACCCATCTTGAATTGTCAGGGTTGCGTGGGAGTATTCCACGTGCGGCATCCATGCCAGAATGGGTGCGTGCCGTCACGAGTGCGAGGTTGAATCTTGTTTCGCAGAGTGGAGGCCTACTATCAGATGCAGCGAGCGAGTGTCGAGAGGTTGGTACTGCCCTAGTTGGTGACATCTCTAATTCCATGGAGTCACTTGATACTTTTTTAACTGAATCTATTGATGCGACGCTGTTTCATGAATTTCTCGGATTTAATGTCGAAGCTGATAAAGTCCGACCTCTTATTGAACCTTTAGCAAGACGAATTACCCAGTGTTTGAATGGTAGTGTTCGAGTCAGGGCGGCAGCCCATGCGCCATATTCTGTCTCAGCTGAATTATTTCGTGCGATCGGTCGATTGCCAGGGCCACGGTCAGTGCATCTTGCTGAATCGGAAGAAGAAGTGGAGTTCCTCATTTCTGGTAAGGGGCCTTGGCGAGATATCCTCGAAGAACGTGGCCGTATGAAATTTGGATGGGTCTCTCCACGTGTGGGTCCAGTTGACTACCTGGAATCAGTTGGTTGGCTTCGGGAGGATACGATTGTCGTGCACGGTGTCCAGCTAGTTGATGACGAAATTGACCGATTGGCTGAAGCTGGTTCGACCTTGGTTGTGTGTCCGCGGAGTAATGACTGGACTGGAGCCGGTGTGCCACCTATTGCCAAATTTTATGCCAGGGGACTGAGGGTTGCGATTGGGACGGATAGTCTTGCAAGTGCACCTGACCTCAGTATCTTTACAGAAATGGCAGAGATTCGACGATTGGCGCCGGATGTGCCTGCCTTTAGGATACTGCAGAGCGCGACAATTGTGGGGGCGTATGGACTCGGCCGTGGGCGCTCGCACGGGGCTATTGAACCAGGAAGGCGGGCAGCTCTTGTGAGTGTTGCTCTTCCACCTGGCATTTCCGATGTGGAAGAATATCTGGTGAGTGGAATTCCGTCTGAATCCATTCGTTGGCTTGAAGATATCGATGTTAGACATTCGGTGGGTCGGTAGTTAGTGTTTTTGTATTCCTATGCTTTCACGTTTGCAGAAGTATTCTTCGCTGATACGTTTTAGCCATACGATCTTTGCGCTTCCGTTCGCTTTGACAGGCGCACTACTTGCAAACGAACACACTGGTTTGCTCTGGGATCGAGTTGGATGGATTCTACTCGCGATGTTTTTTGCTCGGACGGCGGCGATGGGATTCAACAGAATAGTTGACGCGAGATTTGATGCGCTAAATCCGAGGACAAGGACTCGAGAAATTCCACAGAGAGAAGTATCTCCTCTAGAGGCAAGTACGATTGTTCTTGTCAGTTCGGTTGCTTTTCTTTCTACGACCTATCCACTTGGTGAGCTTTGTTTTGTATTGTCTCCCGTAGCTCTTGTAATTGTATTTTGGTACTCTCTAGCCAAGCGATTTACACACTACACGCAGTTGTTTCTTGGTCTTGCACTGGCCGTTGCCCCTGTTGGAGGTTGGTTGGCTACCGGTGGTGGTGGTAGTTGGACGCCGTGGTTGCTTGCAATTGCGACGGGTTTTTGGGTGGCCGGGTTTGACATACTTTATGCGTGTGAAGACCTCGAATTTGATCGTACGCAGGGACTTCGATCGATTCCGGTTCGTTACGGTGTAGCACGATCATTGTGGATATCAAGAGGATGTCATGTCGTAACAGTGTTTGCATTGGGCGCATTGGCTTTGGTTATGCCATTAGGCTCGATCTATCTTGGAGGAGTGGGTGTCGTTGCCTTACTCTTAATATATGAGCAATCGTTGGTCACCGTGACTGATCTGTCTCGGGTTAAGGAGGCTTTTGATTTGAACGGTTATGTTGGGTTGTTGTATCTGATTTGGACGGCAGGGGCTCTTTATGTCGTCTAGGCCGAGGCGCGTTGCAATTGGGATTACTGGTGCTAGTGGTGCGCTTTATGCGGTCAGGACGGTGTCGTCACTGCTAGCTTTAGATGTGCAGGTGGAACTGGTCGTATCAAATCTCGGAAGCCGACTTTTGCGTGATGAACTGGGAGCGGAGGCGTCTGTTGACAAGTTGGCTTCGTATATTTCTGGACGCTATGGCGGTACGATTCAGTCTGATAAGTTTGTGGTTCACGGTAATAAGGATGTCGGTGCGACCATCGCGAGTGGAAGCTATTTGTGCGATGCGATGGCAATTGTTCCTTGCTCCATGAAAACACTAGCGGGTGTAGCACACGGTTTATCACGTAACCTTATTGAGCGGGCAGCTGATGTGATGCTCAAAGAACGTCGACCTCTGGTTGTTGTTCCGCGCGAAACTCCTATGAGTCTTCCTCAACTCAAGAACATGGTGCTGTGTTCGGAGGCAGGTGCGCAGGTGTTGCCAGCGATGCCTGCCTTCTACCAGAAGCCAGAGACTATCGATGACCTATCGGATTTTATGGCCGGAAAAATTTTGTCATGCCTTGGTATTGAAAATAATCTGTATCCAGCATGGACCGGGTAATCAATAAGGCCCCTGACCGCATCGCAGGAATGTTCGATGCAATTGCAGGGCACTACGATTCGTTGAATAGGTTCCTAAGTGTTGGTTTTGACCGTCGCTGGCGTAGGCGTTTAGTGGATTCGGTTGTATTAACTGAAACTGAAACCGTTCTTGACCTATGCACGGGGACGGCTGATGTAGCGATTGCTTTGTGTCAGGCAAAACCTTCATGCCGTCGGGTTATTGGAGTCGACTTTTCAACGGAAATGCTGAGGCATGGTAGGAATAAACTCAATACTCAGGATTTAATCAGTAAAGTACATCTGCTTCGTGCTGATGGTACCGCCATTCCGTTGCCGTCTGGTTCGGTCGATGCCGCGACCATAGCTTTCGGTATTCGTAATATACAAAACCCTATGCATGCGTTATTGGAAATTCGGAGAGTCGTTCGTCCCGGTGGGAGATTGATAATTTTAGAGTTTGGAATGCCGAGTATGCCGGGTATTCGGACATTGTATAGGTGGTATTTTCGAAGTGTTTTACCCTGGTTTGGACGCCTTGCTTCAGGACATGACAATGCATATAGCTATTTGCCGCGTTCAGTTGGAGAATTCCCTAGTGGTTCGGAATTCTGCCAAATGATGATGGATGCAGGGTTTATCGAAACGAGGGCCCACATGTTGCAATTCGGGATTGTCTATCTCTATGAAGGCGTTCGGCCCCGTGGTTTGGTGGCAGAGTGAGCAATGCTCTAAGCCGAATATGACTTACTTGTAATCGTGGCGAGCCAGTTATAATCAGCTACTGGCCATGTATCTTGACCTAGAGGACCGATATTTAGACGCGCCGAGTCTGGATTCGGCGATGTCGTGGAGAGAACAGGTTCTACTGTCCCTCTTTGTGCATCTTTTTGTTGCGGCCTTTGTTTTATTTTTTCCGATGCTTCCGTTCGTGCGAGCTGCTGAGGTCGCTCGTCAAGAGCGCCTGATGGAATTGGCGGAACTGCAACAAGCTCAACCAGTCGTTGCTCAGGATTCAAATCGGACATTTGTTTTCATTGAACCCCGAGTTGATCTTGAGTCACAAGACCTACCGAGAGCTGAAGCTCCATTTTCTGACCGGGATCGCATGGCTCAGTCTCCAACGGAATCAGAAGAGCCACTGAACAGTTTGCCAAATGCCGAAGGCAATTCATCGCTGTTTGTTGAGTCGAATGATCCGTCTACTAGTGAGTTTGATCCGACGGCTGAACTCTATGCGGATGCCGACCAAACTGAGCCTTCAGAACAAGTTCAGTCCGGTCCGGATGAATTGTTGCCACCTACAGATGAGTTAGGGGTTGTTGACCCATCACAAAGTCCAGAAGTCCCAGGAGAACTCTCTGCGGAGGAATTGATTGCAAGGGCTCTCGAGGATGGTTCCTTAGCGTTGCCAGGGGAAGGACTTCGTGATCCGGACTCGGTGGCCAATCCCTCGGATCGACCGGCCGATGGATTGTTGGGGCGAGCGATGCAGAATCTCAACCGATATGTCCAGAGAGAAAGTTTTAACAATCAGGAGGGATCGGTTGGACAATTTGGTCCATGGATTCAGTTTGATTCAAAGGGTGTAGAGTTTGGCCCATGGATCAGACGATTTGTCGCGCAGATTCGTCGGAACTGGTTTGTACCGTACGCCATTATGTCTCGTTCGCTTCACGGGAATGTTGTACTGACGTTCTACGTGCATCGCGATGGTTCTATTTCTGAATTAACCATTGCCAAGCCCGCGGAAGTGGACGCATTTACCAACTCCGCCTTTAATGCGTTGTCGACTTCGAATCCAACTCAGCCATTGCCTCCGGAATACCCTGATGACCGCGCTTTTTTTACGGTGACATTTTTCTTTAATGAGTCACCACCAGCCTAAGGTGGATTAGTCCCAGCTTATTCTTTTTGGATACCTGGCACGTAGGTGCGCATCTATGCAGTATGTACATCTATTGGTTGACGAGAAACGTGTTGTATGGTCAACAGGGAAATAATTTAGGAATTCAAGTGACTTTAGATACGAGTAAGTCAACCTTTCTTGTGGCGATTGTTGGGCCAACAGCTACGGGGAAAAGTACGCTTGCCGTTAATATCGCGAAGCGATTTAAAGGAGAAGTAGTTAGTTGTGATTCAACGGCTGTGTATAAGGGGTTTGATATTGGAACTGACAAACTATCAATATTAGATCGACAAGGTGTACCTCATCATCTTATCGACGTTGTAGACGGATCCTGTAGTTATTCTGCTGCGCAATATGCTCGGGATGCGACCGTAGCGATCAAGAATATTACAGAGCGCGGCAGGTTGCCGATTGTGGTTGGCGGATCGGGTCTTTACTTTCGTGCATTGACCAGAGGCTTGTTTGATGGGCCAGGACGTGACGAACAAATCCGAGGTCGACTTGTCAGCATTGCTACTAAGCGTGGAGTCGAATACCTTCATCATTTGGTCGAGCGTGTCGATCCGGTATCTGCGCGACGAATTCATCGGCGTGACGAAAAGAGACTTATACGGGCTCTTGAGGTGTATTACCTAACTGGGCGACCACTCACGGATCACTTTGGTTCGACGCGCTCTCCTATCGAGTCCTACGATGTGATTACACTCGGTCTCCATCTGCCGCCTGTGGACATTTCTCAACGGGTCCGAGAGCGGGTTAATGAGCAGTTTAAGCGCGGCATTGTTGATGAGATTAAAGGTTTGCTTGATGGTGGGCTGTCGAGAGACTCTCATCCCTTTGGCGGCCTAGTGTATAGACAAGTTCTTGAATATTTAGATGGTGTTCGTAATGAGTTAGAGACACGTGAGTTGATCGTTCAAGAAAATAGGCGCTATGCCAAGCGTCAGTTGATCTGGTTTCGTAAAGAGCCTAATCTACGCTGGATCAGCGTAGCGGGCGAACACCCAGACGCATTCCAGCAGGCCGTCAGTGTTTTTCAGTCACGGTTATGCTGACCTGGTATTTTAGGGAAAAGAATGGATTTTAATGTCTATGCCTCATGAACATAGTTCCCAAGGTTCTTTGCAAGACGTGTTTCTCAATGGTGCACGTCGAGAACGTTTAAAGGTCGTCATTCATCTCACCGATGGCTCTGAAATGACCTGTCGAATCAAACGCTTCGATCGATTTGTATTGCTCGTAGAGCACGATGGAACAGACCTGATGTTGTTTAAGCATGCGGTAGTGTGCATAGGGCCTTCGCAAACGACTGAAGCGTAAATGACCGCTCTAAGTACAGACGGCGTTCGTGAACAATTAGAGGCGAGGGAGCGAGAGATACTTGCTTCTTTTGCGACACTTAGTAGTGAAAGTAGGGGAAGGCTTCGTGTCGAGGAAGAGGATGCTATTCGTCCTGCTTTTCAACGCGATCGTGATCGGATTGTTCATTCAAAGGCATTCCGAAGACTAAAGCACAAAACTCAAGTGTTTCTAGCGCCCACAGGCGATCATTATCGTACTCGACTTACGCATACGCTTGAGGTGTCGCAAATAGCGCGGACGATTGCTAAGGTATTGCGACTGAACGAAGAACTAACAGAAGCGATCGCGCTTGGGCATGACCTCGGTCACTCTCCGTTTGGTCATGCTGGTGAGCGAGTACTGAAAGAATTAATTCCAGGTGGGTTCAATCATTATGAGCAGAGTCTTCGGATCGTCAATGTGCTCGAGCAAGATGGGAAAGGATTGAATCTCACATGGGAAGTAAGAGATGGTATTGCGAAGCATTCGAAGGGGAAAAAAGGTGCGCCGGTAGGCGCTGATCCCAAACATCGAGCTTCAACAATTGAAGGACAGGTCGCGAGAGTTGCTGACATCATCGCTTACGTTAATCATGATATCGACGATGCAGTGCGTGCAGGTATATTGAGTATTGAGGATCTGCCTACGCATCTTGTGTCCGTCCTTGGTTCTACTTCGTCTGAGCGTATAGGTTGCATGGTTACGGATGTGGTTAGCCAGACGCTTAAGCGCTCGAATCAAGTCGAAGTCGATATGAGTCCAGAAGTGTTACAGGCGACTCTTGATTTGCGGTCTTTTCTTTTTGATGCTGTTTATGAGAATGACCAAGCAACGGCAGAGTTTAAAAAGGCATATGGAATCCTTAGTGGTTTGTGGGGCAAGGTTTGCGATAATCCTGAGCAGTTCTTAGATCACCGGACGCTTGAGAGGGATGGATTGGATATTGCGGCGAAAGACTTTCTTGCTGGGATGACAGACCGGTTTGCGATAGGACTTTTCGAGGAGTTGTTCGTTCCACGGCCTTGGGGTGAGGTAGCTAGTCATCACATGGTATAGTTGAGGGTTCTGGGTCGTGGGGAGAGACCACACGGAGATTGTTGATGCTCTTGGACTTACGCGAACTTCGTGGTTCAGAAGTGGTAGTTGAGAGGTCGTTTTCTCCGGCAGCCATAGGTGACGGGGTCGACAGCAATTGGATCGTAACGAGCCCGGTCGAATTAAAGCTTAGAGTCAGAAAAGACGGTGATAAATATCGACTCTTTGGCAGTATTGTTACGGCTGTTCAGCGGGAATGCTGTCGGTGTCTTAAGTCATTTGAGGTGCCAATGGCAATGGATATCGATCTTCGTTATCTGCCGCAGGTTGTAAATACGGGAGAAGGTGAGTACGAAATTTGTGAGGATGATTTAGCGGCAGCGTTTTATCAAGATGATCAGATTGATCTTGGTGATATGACTCGAGAACAATTGCAGTTGGCCTCACCGATGAAGCCTCTCTGCCGTGACGATTGTTTGGGAATGTGTCCTATCTGTGGTGCTGATAGAAATGCTTTGGGCTGTGAGTGTGACACCGCATGGCATGATCCGCGTCTGGACTCGCTTCGTACGCTACTTTCAAAGCCGACTGATGAGGTAACCGGAAAGGATTGAAGAAATGGCGAATCCTAAGAGACGACATTCGAAAGCTCGAACATCGAAGCGCCGAGCGCATGATGCTCTCGAACCGGTGTCGACCAATGAATGTCCGCAATGCCATGAACCAAAAGCGTCTCACCGTGTGTGTTCAAATTGTGGTTACTACAAGGAGCGTCAAGTTAAGGCAGTCAAAGAGGTATGAGCCTTTTTTGCTCGTGTTCCTTTATCCGCAATAGATGTTGACAAATATTGTTGGGTTTTGGTCGCGAACGAGTGATGGTCAATAGGTTTCTCCGTGCAAGGGATTCGAATCGCTGTCGATGCGGCCGGTGGTGACCTGGGCGGCCGGAATGTAATTGCCGGTGCACTTAGTGCAGCACGTCATCTAAATTTTGGACTGACTTTGGTCGGTCCAAAATCTTTTGTCAAAGATGAACTGCAGCGTCAGGAAAATGGTATCGCTGAAGAAGTCGATGTTCGGGTTGTAACAGCTGATCAAGTGGTTGCTATGGACGAAGGACCTAGGGCGGTCCGGCGTAAGCCAAATGCTTCTGTAAAAGTGGCTGCTGAGGTAGTTGCCAATGGTGACGCGGCCGCCTTCTTTAGTGCAGGTAATACGGGGGCGACACTGATCGCGGCTCATTCGGTTTTTGGGATGATGCCTGGCGTGGATCGACCGGCGCTGGCAACGACAATTCCGACGAGACATCGGGATGCAGTATTACTTGATGTCGGGGCAACCATTGATTGTCGACCTCGTCATTTGTTGCAATTTGCCACGATGGGAACCGTGTATGCGAGGAAAGTTCTCGGAATTGAAAAGCCTAGGGTAGGCTTGTTATCCATCGGAGAAGAGGCGATCAAAGGCAACGACCTTACGCGGGATGCTTATCAGCTTTTGTCTGACAGTCGGCTACAGTTTATGGGTAATCTTGAGGCACGGGATTTGTACGGTGGTGGAGCGGATGTAATTGTTTGCGATGGGTTTACTGGTAACGTAGCTCTCAAAGTAAGTGAAGGACTTGTAGAAGTTGTCGAAGAGTTATTGCGTGATGAGCTCAATCGTACCTTTACGACACAATTGGGATTTTTATTGTCACGGAGGTCTTATAGAAGATTTCGTCGACGAGTTGATTACTCAGAGTATGGAGGTGCTCCATTGCTTGGTGTAGCTGGTCTCGCAGTAGTTGGGCACGGACATTCATCGATCAAAGCGGTCCGTAATGCGTTGGCACTGACGTATCGTTTTGTACGTGAAGGGTTTGTTCGGTCGATTGACGAGAGCATGGTTTTACTCAATACAGAAAGGAGTCACTAGGTTTAATGGTCGCATTTGTTTTCCCTGGACAAGGTTCTCAGCATGTTGGTATGGGTAAGACTCTTTCGGATACATTTCCGATTTGTCGTCAGGTCTTTGAAGAAGCGGACGATGCGCTCGGCTGCAAAATTAGTCGCTTATGTTTTGACGGCCCGGCTGAAGAACTGCAGTTGACAGAGAATACGCAACCAGCGATTTTAACTATGAGCGTCGCAGTTTCTCGTTTGCTGAGTTCCCGAGGGTACGAGGCTCAGTATATGGCTGGCCATAGTCTTGGAGAGTATTCGGCTCACGTCGCTGCTGGCACGTTGGGTTTTGCGGATGCTCTTCGCTTGGTCCGTAGACGGGGACAGTACATGCAGGAGGCCGTACCAGTCGGGCAAGGAGCTATGGCAGTTGTAATTGGGCTTAATTCGAACGGAGTTGATCAGGTCTGTAGGGAAGTTGCGGGAGGCCAGGTGGTGAGCGCCGCGAATCTTAATACGCCGAATCAAATCGCCATTTCAGGTCATGCCGAAGCAGTAGAACGTGCTGGTATTAAGGCAAAAGAACTTGGCGCAAAACGAGTTGTGCCTCTTGCGGTTAGCGCACCGTTTCATTGCGCACTTATGAGACCGGCGGAGGTGCTTTTGGAGCCAGAAATTCGAGCTCTAGTGGTACGAGATCCGACTGTGCCGGTTGTTGCAAATGTTGATGCAACGCTAAAGCAAACAGGGCAGGAATCGGTCGAGGCGTTAATTAGTCAGGTTAGTTTGCCAGTGTTATGGGAGGCCTCAGTTCGAACATTGGTCGAGAAGGGTGTATCGGCCTTCTTGGAAGTTGGTCCTGGACGTGTGTTGACTGGACTGATAAAAAAAACAGATCGGGCTGTTCGTGTCATGAATGTTGAAGATCCAGATAGTTTGTCGTCTGTTGAGGCTGCGTGGGAATCTTTTTCTGGCGTTTCTGAGTGAGTATTTTTGATGGAACAGCCAACTGAACGAATCGCTTGGGTTACGGGAGCTTCTCGAGGAATTGGTCGAGCTATTGCATTAAAGTTAGCCGAAGCGGGGTTTGTTATCGTCGCTTCGGCGCGATCTAATAATGCTGACGGAGTTGTCGATAAAATAAATGGTGAAGGTGGAAAGGCTGTAGCATTATCTCTTGATGTCACCGTTCCTGATTCCATTCCAAATGTTGCGAAAGCGGTTGTGGAACAGTTCGGGCGTATTGATGTGCTTGTGAATAATGCTGGCATAGTTCGTGATCAACTACTGATGCGTATGAAACCAGAAGACTGGGATGCTGTTATTTCAACCAATTTGACCTCGGTTTATGGCTGTTGTCAGTCAGTCCTCCGAACTATGATGAAGCAGCGTAGCGGTCGTATTATTAACATTAGTTCCGTCGTTGGGCAGTCTGGGAACCCTGGTCAAACCAATTACTCGGCATCGAAAGCTGGTTTGATAGGATTTAGTAAGTCGTTGGCGAGGGAAGTGGCTTCTCGTGGTATCACGGTGAATGTTGTGGCACCTGGCATGATTGATACTGATATGACCGCAGGGCTAGATGAGCGTGCTCGTGAAGTATTGTCAGCTCAGATTCCTATGGCGAGGCTAGGTATTCCAGATGAAGTGGCTTCGGTTGTATGCTTTCTTGCGTCATACGAAGCATCGTATATTACAGGGCAGGTAGTAGCAGTAAATGGTGGGTTGTATATGTAGGAGGTTGTTGAATGGCAGTTGCTGATAAAGTCAAGAGCATTATTGTTGACCAGTTGGGTGTGGACGAGGAGGAAGTAACATTGGATGCCTCGTTCGTAGACGATTTGGGGGCGGATTCCTTAGATACTGTCGAACTGGTTATGGCGTTTGAAGAAGAATTTAGCCTCGAAATTCCTGATGAGGATGCTGAAAAGATTACTCGTGTAAAGGAAGCCGTTGATTACATAGAGTCTCACGGCAAAGGAAAGTAGTACGCGGGCATTTTCGTAGTTGATTAGGAGTAACGTGAAAAGGCGCGTTGTCGTAACCGGGGTTGGCCTTGTGTCATCACTCGGCTTAGGTAACCAGAAAAACTGGGACGGATTATTGTCGGGTCGAAGTGGAATACGTACCATTACCCACTTTGATCCGACGGAATTTGCATCAACCATTGCTGGTGAAGTTCCTGATTTCGATCCTTTGCAGTTCGTGTCAAAAAAAGATGTCAAGAAAATGGACGTCTTTATTCAGTATGCGATCGCTGCTTCTGAGTTTGCTCTTCTTGATGCGAATCTTTCGACAAATGGGGATCTCGGTGTTGATGTAGGAGTGTTTCTCGCTTCTGGGATCGGTGGTTTTGGTACTATTGAACGCGAACATCGCGCACTACTAAAAGGTGGGCCTCGAAAGATATCACCATTCTTTATTCCGTCGGCCATTATTAATTTAGCTGCAGGACAGGTTTCGATACGTTTCGGTGCGAAAGGCCCTAATTCGGCAACGGCTACTGCTTGCTCTGCTTCCGCTCATGCAATCGGAGATGCACTCCAGATTATTAGACGTGGTGGTGCAGAGGTCATGATTGCCGGGGGTTCTGAGGCAGCAATTACACCTATGGGTGTAGGCGGGTTTGCTTCAATGCGGGCTTTGTCGACT